>CAZGKG010000001.1:0-8971 GCA_964525615.1 uncultured Rickettsiales bacterium
GCATGGGTGTTTAAACCCATCCCTCAGAATTCAAAGGGAGACAGACGCTTTTAGAATATCCTGAAAGAACACCTTAAAAGCCTCTCTCCTGATATCCTCAGGGGGTGGATCTTGATCTTTCTTCTTCGATTATGGAAAAAATCTCTCTTCTGATGTAAGAGCCACTGTACCCTAAGGTTTCGTTAGGCCTATTAAGATGTTGGGTCAAATGAAGAAAAAGCGGACGATTCACTTGTTTCATCATGTCAAGAAACATCGGGATATCACGAAGGTGAGGCGAAGATAATGCGGGATCAGTCCAAGATTGAAAGGGGGTTAGATTCCCCACAAGCCTTTGAAAGTTTCCGGGGGCTCTCTGATGCATCATGTCTAAAAAACTGGGGATGACAGGCAACGAAAGGGCGACACTCCAAGAATCAAGGGGAGGGAGATTTCCGAATAATTCAAGGAAACGCTCAGGATTTGCATCAAAAATAAACCCAGAAAGACTCTCCATTACAGGGGAGGAGAGGGCAGGATGGTCCCAAGATTGAATGGGGGAGAGGTTCTCCACAAGCCTTTGAAGTAAAGGTTTGTCTACCTCAGAGATCAGGGGCAACAACCCAAAAATATTGTCATGAGAAGAGATGGCTGGGTCTTCCCAAGACAGAAAGGCTGGAAGCGCGTGCAGTAATTGAGGGCAGTGGGAGGACCTCGTCAGCTTGTCCGCTTCATGAATACACGTCAGAATTGCTGGGATAGAAGCGGAAGAGAAGGCGGTCTCCCAAGAAGCAAGGGGTGGGAGCTTTTGAAGCCAGGAATTTACAAAATGCGACTGTTCCATTGGTGAAATCAGATTAATTAATTGGAGCATTTCAGGAGAAGAGAGGCTGGGGTCCTCCCAAGACTCAAAGATTGGGAGTTGTCCAATGAGGGTCCGAAAGTGCGCCTTATGCTTTTGGCTAATTATTTCAAGCCATCTGTGTTGTGTGGGCCCTAAAGCGCAAAATTCCGGCCAAGCCTGAAAGGTCGGGAGTTTTTCAAAAATCTTGGAGAAGAGCGCAGGTCGTTGTTCGGCGATCGCCTCAAAAAACCGACTCCATTGTGGAAAGGGCTCGGGGGCTGTGATCAAAGGGTCTTCTATCCAAGAAATAGGTCTGAAGATATCAAGAAAGGAATCCGGTGTCTTTGAAAGTGCTTCGATGACAGTCCCGTCGTCTTGATTGAACAAAAACTCCAAAACCTTCTTGGCTTCCCCAAAGGGCATGCGCCCCTTCGGCGTAAGGGAGGCAAGACTTGAGCGGACTCTTTGAGGAAAACCTTCTTCATTACCCTCAAACTGGAACCACATATTCAAGAATTTCTGAACATTTTCTAAAAATTTTCTGCCCTCTAAAGATTGGATTGTATGGTTTCTTTCCGTTAAAGAGTTATAATCCAAGGTCCTTTCAAGAACGGCACGGATGTTATGATCATCCATACGATGAAGAGCGTCTCGATAACCTCTCGACACCCGACTGCTTTTAAAAAGGTCTCCAAAGGGAAGATAAGTTAAGATTTCCATTGTCAAAACGTCAGAGCAGGAGGAGAAAGAAGTGTGATCTCCTTGACCGCCTGCTGCTGGGCCCATTGTAGGAATGACAGCTGCAATTGTGAATGTCTCTTCGGATTCACCTTCCTCAAGAACGGCGCAGACCTTGCCGATCAATCCGCTTGTGGCCAGTAATCCCGCTATCAAAACGATGCAAACACTCTTTACCATTTCTCAGCGCTCCATTTGACAAAAAACCACAAAGCAAATTATTTTCTTTTTGTCAAATTGTGTCAATCAATTGTTTTTTTGGTTTTTAAAGAAGCTGAGAGATCTCATGCATTGGCTGGGTTCAATTCCACACTAGGAGAGATCATCTTCATTTGCCTCAAAAAACTTAGAACTCTGAAAGAGTTTGTCTGAAGCTTTTTGGGGCTATCCTCCTCAGGACAGTTGAAACCGTTTTGGGGCCAAACTTTCAATTCATCCAAGAGCTATCCATAGAAAACAGCAAAATATTTTGATTTTGATGCAAATGGAGACGTTGAAATTACAGTGGCGGTGGGACTTCTAAAGCGCTTTCCAAAAGACCATCTTGAAAGCCTCGCCCAGACAAAGGAGGCGAATTCGCAAGACAGACAGAGGGGCTCCCTGAGCTCCAGGATTCGGACTGACTTTTGAGATTCTTACGTCTTTTTGCAAGAAGGGGTCATTCAGAACTGAAGTGGACGTTTTCCCAGAGATTTGCTCCGGAAAAATAGATCTTCAGGCGCTTGAGCTAAGACTTGGGAATTCGATGAAGTCATCCTCACTCACAACCTCAACCCCAGAAAATCTTGAACTGGACACCCCCTCTTGAGAAATCTAAATATTCAATCCGTTGCATTTCAAGCTGGAATATGCTGGGTAACAGGCTTGTTTTTCTGTAGGTGGAGCGCTTTTATCATATGGGATCATTTACTAACGGAATTAATAAAAAAATAAAAAAATTAAAACTTAAAATAAAAAATAAAACTTGATGTAAATCTTTAAATAAATATATTATAATTTATGTTTATTCTTAAATAACTTTTGAGAAAATGTCTAATCGGGTTTACACTTGAACTTTTATTCAAAATTAGCTCTATTTTAAGAAAAAAATTTTTCCTCGCAGGGGAGGACACATGTTGCTTAGGTTTCTAAATGGATAGGGGACTGTCATGAGCGTAATCGCGAGTTCGGTCTCTCTAGCCTGTATTGTTTTGGGATATTATCTAGGACGTAAAAATAGAGATCATCTTGAGGTTTTGACTTTGTATGAAAAACCTGGGCGAAAGTATTCCGTAAAAGATCCTCCTCCCCCCCCACCAATCAAAAGCACCTTAGTCGAAGAAGATGTTTTTTTATGGGAATCTTTTTTGGCTCCACTTCCTTTTTTGATTTGGATCAAAGCTGAAGATCATCAAAAGATTTACAAGAATAAAGCTTATCATGACTTTGAGAAATATATCTTTTTAAAAGAAAATTCTGAATCTTTGGTTTTTCCAGAAAGTCAAGAAGCCGCTCTTTTGGAAAAAATCAAAAAATCTCGCAAAGAACAAAGAACCAAATTCTCTCGTTCTGTTTTGGGACAAACCTTTACCTTCGAGGTGTGGGCTCTTCCTTATAAAAATAATACCTTTTTGTACATTGCGTTCGATGTTTCAGAATACGAAAAAGAGCAGGTTCTATTACGGAAATCCATTCGTCATTTCGAATCCACCCTTAATGCTCTTCCAACAGGAATCGCTATTTGGGGGAAGAACCAAAGACTTCAGAAGTTTAACAGTCGCTTTGCGCGTTTTTTCCAACTGGATGAAAAATGGCTGGCTCGTCATCCTCTGCTTGATGAAGTGTTGGAGCATTTAAGACATAGACGACTTCTTCCTGAAGTGATTGATTTTTCAGGATACAAGCGCCGCTTTCAATCTTTTTTTACCGAAAGCGGTCGCCCCCATGAAGAAATTGTACATTTACCTGATGAGCGCACGTTTCGCTTTGTATCGGCTTCCTACCCTGAAAATGGGATGTTGTGGTTTTTGGAGGATATGACCGAGCCCCTTCTCCTTAAAAGAAAAAACAACGCGATGGTCTCGGTGCTTGGTGCAATTTCCCATCATATCAAAGAGGGCCTTTTACTTTTAGGTGGGGACCACAGAATCATTTCCCTCAATAGTGTTTGTGGAGATCTGTGGGGATTAGATGTAACCACCTCTCTTGAAAAAAACTTTCTTGAAATCTTTGACTCCTGTAGGTCGTCTTTTTACTACACCCATTATTTTAACAATTACAAAAACACCCTTGTCACTCATATTTTCAATCGCACGCCTTACAAGGACTATCTTTATCGAAAAGATGGCCTCTTAATTCAATGTGAATATATTCCCCTTCCAAACGGAGAGCACCTTTTAAAATTTATTGATGTCACAGAAGCTCAAAAGCTCAAGGGACTGTTAC
Organism: uncultured Rickettsiales bacterium; assembly: GCA_964525615.1. Classification (GTDB taxonomy): domain Bacteria; phylum Pseudomonadota; class Alphaproteobacteria; order Holosporales; family CAZGKG01; genus CAZGKG01. The sequence continues at coordinate 3,986 of CAZGKG010000001.1, forward strand.
ACGAATCTCGTCGCCTTTTGATGGTGGACCAATATCTGTTTTTGAGGCGGGTTCAGCAATTTAAGTCCGATTTTCTTGCAGAGGTGTTTTTCGAAGAAAGCGCCTTATTGCCATCTCCGAAGACGGATCAACCATCGTCCTCTCAAAAACTTTTGGATCTCTTCAAAAGCACCCAAGCTCTTTTAGGGGAAGGGCTGCCAATCGTAAGGGAGAATTTTTTACTTTTGGAAATTCTAGACGAATTGATGAAAATTTTTGGTCCCCTCTTGAAGGAAAAAGAACTTAGATTTCTTATCACAGGGGCAGAGAACATCTCCCTCTTGTCTAACAAAGTTCTCTTTACCCGTTTTTTAAGTCGAATGCTGGGGATGGGGCTTTATGAATCAACACCTGGTACAACAATTATTCTTTCAATAGGTGAATCTAAAGAGCGTGTCGTGATGACTTTTTCTCTTAAAGCAAGTAGTACGCGTTCTTACGAACTAAGTCATGGATGGTATCATCCTTGGGATTTAAGTTTTTCTCTTCTGAAGGAAATGGCGGCGCTTGCAGGAGGTGTTCTGTCTTCAGGAACAGCCCACCCTAAACGCATGCGTCTTGTGTGTTTTTTCCAAAATCGATCCTCTCAGAACGAAGCTTTCTTAAAAAGAAAGAAGATCATTGATTGGTATCCATCAAACCGTCAAAGCCGGGATACCGCTTGTGGTTGAATACTCAAAATGAAAGGATTGTCCAGGGAAAAGCTGGTTTCGAATTCCTTGTGCCGCCTGCGCAGCCTCTGCAAAACCTGTGAGAATAAGCTTTCTCTTGTGGGGATAACGGGCAATATCCCCCACCGCATAAATACCCGGAAGATTCGTCTCACAGGTGCCGGGGGTGACCAAAAGATGTTTTTCTTCGACGCAAAGTCCCCAAGTAGCAAGAGGTCCTAAATCATAAGAAAACCCAAAAAAAGGAAGTAAAACATCCGCCTCAAGACGTTTTTTTTCTCCTTCAAAATTTGCAACAATCACGGCGTTAATCTGTTTTCCCGTGCCCTCAAGTCCATTTAATTGGTAGGGCACGATCAAATCAATTCGGCCCTTGTCCACAAGATCTTTCAGCTGTGAAAGACTTTCGGGAGCTGCACGAAAACCCGCACGTCGATGCACCACCTGAACACGGCTGGCACTATCACAAAGAAGAATTGCCCAATCAACGGCTGAATCTCCTCCGCCTGCAATCACAACACGTTTTCCTTGAAGAGCATCCTTTTGACGAATGTGATATAAAACACTCTCCCCTTCAAAGGCCTCGATGCCTTCTAGGGGGGGGCGATTGGGACCAAAAGCCCCTGCACCCGCCGCGATGATGATCGCCTTTGCCTTTAAAGTTTTTGATTCAGATGTGTGCAAAAGCCATCCTCCCAAAGGCAGCGATTGGATTCCCATCACCTTTTGATTCAGATGAAAAACAGGATGAAAAGGCTGTGCCTGCTGCTGCAACTGATCGATGAGATCTTGTGCTGTAATTGAGGGAAAGGCGGGAATATCAAAAATGGGTTTTTCCGGATAAAGAGCAGAACATTGCCCCCCGACAGTCTCTAGAGAATCTACAACATGGGTCCGAAAACCCAACATACCACAGGCAAAAACGCTGAAAAGACCTACAGGACCCGCGCCAACGATGACAACATCTGTTTCAACGATCTCTGTCATGACAAATTATTTTTTTCATCATGGTGATCAATCGAACCTACAACGTCCTCTTGCTCACCTAAATCATCGGGATCTTCTAAAAGAACGTCGTTTCCTGCGGGTTCTCCCACATCTTCTTCAAAGGTAATTTCCTCTAAAGAATCAAAAAGAGGTGTCGCTATAACCTCTTTTTGATTGTTTTTTCCTTTTTTACTTTTGTACAAAGCTCCAGGATCAAAAAGGGTTTGGCATTTTGGACAAGTAATGGGTTTTTTATTTAGATCATAAAAGCGTGCTTGACAGGCCTGACATACACGCTTTGTTCCTAATGCTTGCTGATTCACAAGACCTCCAAATTATTCTATGAACGTGACTCTAAAAACACCTGTGATGTGCTCACCTATCGGATTTTAGAAAAACTGTCAAATAAAAACATATCTAAACTCTCTTAACAGGTTGCGCCACTGAGGAATTATGATTAAAAATGAAGATCAGGTATCTTGGGAGAATAAGTCGTGCCTTCTTTTTCTCAAGGAAAGGTTAACCAAAAGAAATTAACATCTAATTTGGCCGACAAAAGTGTATGTTAGAGTGGAAAGTAGTAATCGAATGTCGAATACGGAAAAGGAAGAGGCGTTTCACGCAGGTGATTTTACAAAGCTGATTGAGGAGTTTTTTCCCAAAAAAGGTGGGCTTGAGGGATGTGTTGTGAAGGGACGGATTCTAGCCCTCATTGATGATGACGTTCTGATTGACGTCGGACTTAAAGCAGAAGGGCGCGTGGCAATAAAAGAATTTGCCATCGACAACCAAATCCCCCCCTTGCAGATAGGAGATGAGGTCGATGTTTACGTCGAACGTCTTGAGGGGCGTAATGGAGAAGCGGTTTTAAGTAGAGAACGTGCAAAAAGAGAGGCCTCTTGGAAGAATCTAGAGAAGGCCCATCTTGCATCCCAGCCTGTGGAAGGGACGATTTCAGGATGCGTCAAAGGTGGTTTCACGGTTGATCTTGCCGGGGCCATTGCCTTTTTACCCCGAAGTCAGTTCGATGTGCGTCCCGTTAAGGATCCACCCATTGGCGTGAAATACATGTTTATGATCCTGAAAATGGACCGTGGGCGGAGCAATATCGTCATTTCTCGCCGCGCCATTATGGAGGAATCTCAAGCGGAAGCTCGAGGGGAACTGGTGGCAAATCTTGAGGAAGGACAAGTGATTTCAGGTGTTGTGAAAAACATCACCGATTATGGGGCCTTCGTTGATTTGGGAGGTGTTGATGGGCTTTTGCATGTCACGGACATGGCGTGGAAACGGGTCGCTCATCCTTCAGAAATCTTGAGCTTGGGGCAACAAATTCAAGTGAAAGTTATTCGCTTTAACCGGGAAACCCAGCGCATTTCTTTAGGCTTAAAACAGCTGGAAAATGATCCTTGGGAAGGTATTTCCCAAAAATTCCCTATTGGCGATCGTCTTAAGGGAATCGTCACGAATGTTACCGATTATGGTGCTTTCGTGGAACTTCTGCCGGGCGTTGAAGGTCTGATCCACGTTTCTGAAATGAGCTGGAGTAAAAAGCCTGTTTCTCCAGGACGCATTGTGTCCACCAGTCAAGAGGTGGAAGTGGTGGTTCTGGATGTGGACGAAACAAAGCGACGTCTTTCTTTGGGTCTGAAACAATGTATGGAAAATCCCTGGGACAAAATTCGTGATCTCTACCCCGTGGACACAGAGTTTGAGGGAGAGGTCAAGAATATCACAGATTTTGGGCTTTTTGTGGGCCTTGTCGACGACATTGACGGCATCATTCATCTTTCAGATCTTTCTTGGGAAAAAAATGGGGAAGAAGCTTTAAAAGATTACAAAAAAGGTCAAATGGTGCGGGTGAAGGTCTTAAGGATCGATCCTGACAAAGAACAAGTCAGCTTAGGCATGAAGCAAATCACAGCAAATCCTTTTGAAGGAAAACTTGAAGGCCTTCAAAAGGGCGTGGTTGTCACCTGCGAAGTCACAGCAATTCTTGACTCAGGCATTGAAGTGTCTTTAGCGGATGGTGGTGTGTCAGGCTTTATCAAAAAGGCCGATCTTTCCCGTGATCGCAGTGATCAACGGTCTAACCGTTTTGCTGTTGGCGAAAAAGTAGACGCAAAAATTCTTTCCATTGATAAGACAGCTCAAAAAGCGGTTCTCTCGATTAAAGCACGGGAGCTTGAAGAAGAACGACAAGTCATGGCTGAATTCGGTTCTTCCGACAGCGGCGCTACATTGGGGGAAATCCTCGGTGTTGCGATGGGTAAATCAAAAAAAGAAGAAGATTAACTCTTCTGGGATCTTTCATTGAAATGACAAGAGGCTCTTGAGCCCTTGTCATTCCGCAAGGTTCTATGGGAATTTTCTAAAAAATTTTAATCTTGATCTTTCAAAAAAAACCAAAAAAACATCCTATTAAATTGCCGTTTTTTTCCTGAAAAACAGGCCTTAGAAAACTATTTTTTTGAATTTTTCTTTTGAGTTACCGAGACCGTTGACTTGTAAAGAGATTTTTAAAAACCTTGGTTAGAAATGGCTTCTTAAGGAACTTCATCTTCCTATCTGAAATAAATGAAGATGTTCACAGATTGTAAAAATGGATTTTTCAGCGGTAAGAAGCGGTACCCTTCCAAGATTTGCAGGCTTAATTTTATCGAGGCGGCGATGGGCGCACCTCTTCTGTTATTTGCGATAGGAAATCGGTTTTAACGCTGGAAGTAAATTGTAGGCCATTTCTAGTAGATTAAATGGCCTTTGTTTGATCCCACGCCATGATAGCGCCCACGATGGTCCAGACTCCACACCACCTTCAAAGGTTTTCTCAATTGATTTTGACACTGGGACCTTAAAGCTTATTTAGCCAACACTTCCATTGATTCAGCGGATTGTTTCTCGAGGCCTTGTCTAGCCAAAAAGTCCGTTAAAAGGAGAGTCGATCATAAAGATTGTTTCTCAATCGCACGGGCCGCAGAAATTGTAAAGGCGCCGAGAAGAAGGGCTGCCCAGCGCTTAGCTTAAAATAAAGTGCCCCGCCTTAAGGTGCGTATCGATGGAATAACATTAGCAAAAATTGCAAATGAGCAAACAAGTCATTGAGAGTGAGCCTAGGAGCAAGAATTAAAATCTATGACCTCAGTCTTTGTATCTTTAAAAATACAGGTTAGGTTCTCGGAAGGATCCACCAAAAGTATCTCACCATCATTTTTATGTTTTTCTTTTAAGATTCTTCTCATTTGCTCTGTAAGCCCCATTTCAACACATTGATCCAAAATACTCTCGATTC
>CAZGKG010000001.1:8981-10445 GCA_964525615.1 uncultured Rickettsiales bacterium
TTTCTTGAAGTGGCGCATTACGGTGTGTTTCTTTAATTTTTTCTAAAGAATTACAGTTTTCCTTGAGAAAAAGCTTATATCTGAAATCAGATTCCCCGACAAATTCTTCTAAATCCTTAGCGGTTATCTTATTGAGGATTTCTCTCAATTCTTTGGCTCTATCATGTTCTATGTATCTAAAGAAATCTCTAGGATTTCTTCTAGAATTCTCTGATGGGTTTAACTGACTCCAACGCGATATAGGGTCATTTTTTTTTCTATAATCTTAAGGTTTTTGTCTTTGAAAACATAAGAAACTATAATGCCATATTCTTTTTTTTCGCCGAGAAAATTTTTTTCAAACCTCTCATGTTTTTGTACATGTATAATTTTCTTATATGATTGTTCCTTGAAACCTAATTCGTCCCAACAAAAATTCAAAAATCTGCCACAAGGGGCGATCTTTAACTTACCTCCTGGGAGCAAAAGAGATGAGGCATGTTCAAGAATCAAGGGCCAATTTGTACCGTCACCGCGGTCACAATCGTTTTGGTCTGGGGTTATTTTACACATATCGTTTAAATGAATCTCAGCAAAATAACCACAAGATTTTTTGAGTGTTTTTAAAGCTTCTGGAGTTCCAAACCAGAGACGAGTCAAGGGTCCTGATAAGTCGCTTGACTGTGCATCCATAAAGATAGAGTTCTCGGGATATTGATAAATCTGCGTACCAGGCTTTGTTTTTGAAAAATCCCCTCTCAGTTCAACGATTTGCTCAATGAAGAATTGTGGATCAAGAACTTTTTTTGAAAAATTTTCAACTCTTAAAATAAGATCGTTTTCGAGGCCCATACGCGATGCTTCTTCCTTAAATCTTTCAATCTCTGAGAATTTTTGAGGGAAAGATTTGGATGCCACTGAGCTCTTTAGAGTTTCGTTGAACTTTTCTTGAATGTCCGGGTATCGCACGGGAGAGGCACCAACGACAAGAATCTTCTCCTTAAGGGAAGGATCAACGTCCTCTGAAAGTCCTATTTTTGAGGCAAAAACGATAACAAACAAAAGAAATATTTTTTTCATGAGAAATAATTGTTCTTAAAAAATTTTCACATCAATCATTTAATTAAAATTTTTGCCTAAAAAAAACAATAAAAAATTCCATTAACATCTGATTCTAATATTTTTTAATTTTTTTAGGGGGATTTTGATTTATATCTCGTAATAAAAGTTTGCTTCAGATAAGAAAATTAGCCGGTGTCTGTTGCAAATTAAGTGATTCAAGCATTCAGGCCGATGACAAATCCCGCACGCACAAGGCCAATGCTGCGAATCTGGACCCTCCTATCTCTCATTTTTTTTTCACGCAAATACGTATCGCTAGGCCTCCATCATTTGATTACATTTAAGGAAACTGGTAAACCTACCCCCCGAGTCCAGACCATTTTGGGCCTTAAGTAAGTGCGATTCTTCCTCTTCACTTTTATT
>CAZGKG010000001.1:10455-16557 GCA_964525615.1 uncultured Rickettsiales bacterium
ATTGTTGAGCTTGTAGATTTTGTTGGGTAACTTGGGAGAGTTATCCAGATATCCATAGATAGCCTGATCAGTTCATTTCTCAAGCAAACGCTCAAAATTTCAAAATACGCCTCATGTATTTGGGAGATCCTGAAATCTTTTGCATCTCTTCCCCTTAAAAATTGGCTTATAAAACTTTCAAACGGGTCATTTAGGTTCGTCTTACTTTTTTGGATTTATTCTTCCACCACTACAACGATAACGCCCATGGCCCAGAACCCCATGCGCGTTTCAATAAGCAGACCCCCTCTTGTTCACTCACCGAGTGCGATCATCACCAACACGCCTTGTCCCTCTGGCATCGCAAGATCCCCCCGTTTCACAAAAGTTTATCTTGTGTTGCGTTGGGCTTTCAGAAGTCTTGTGTTCTTAAGATAAAACGTGTTAAAAGGAAGATAGGGGCACCTTTAAAGGTGCTTGTTTTTTAATTTGTCAAAGGAGGACCTTTCACCCGTGCAAGTAACTGTTCGCGATAATGATGTTGAGCGCGCGCTACGTGTTTTAAAGAAAATGATGCAGCGGGACGGTTTTTTCAGAAAAATTAAGTTAATTCGTCATTATGAAAAACCTTCAGACCGCCGTGTTCGGGAAAAGGCGGAATCTCTTCGTCGTATCCGTAAGCTTGTACGCAAGCGGATCGAGCGGGACGGATATTAATATCCTTTGTTTTCCATGAAAAATTAAAGAAAACTCCCTAGACTTTTTCTTACAGGTCTCTTTTCAGAGGAGTGTTCGTTGAGTGGGGCAGGGTTTTTATCAGTCTTTTCTTTTTTGGGAAAAAGCCTGTCATCAGTTCTCCAAAAGTTTTTTTGGAGAACTGTCTCCTCAGTCCTTTTGGGCGCAAGGGGGACTTGGGAGGGTTTTTTCTCCTTCCTTCCCTTTTCCAGATCCAGCCACTTTTCTTCCGCCTCCCGCCTTCGATCCTCAATTTGTTCAATCTTGCTTTGGGCAATGGCAAGCCTATTTGAAAGATCATCCAGAGTTATTTCAAGAACGTTTGCTTGCTTTTTATAAAGATTTTTTAGCCCTCTTGGAAAACAGCTATGAAACCATCCAGAATCCCGAAACCCCTCCTTACATTTCAGGGCTTCAGGGCGAGCGTTTTTTTTCTCATACTCTTTGGCAAAATTCGCCTCCTCACCGTTTCGGATATCAATTATATCTTTTAATCGGTTCTTTTTTTTTGCAGTTGCTTGAGGAATCACAGATCTCTCCCCTTTTAAAAAAACAGATGTCTTTTTGGATCAAACAGGGGCTTTATGCCATCTCGCCCGCCAATTTCCCTCTTGGAAATCCGGAGGTTCTTCAAAAATCTTTTGAGACGGGCGGGGGTAATTTTTGGAAAGGGTGGGAAAAATGGCTTGAGGATTTACAATCGAATCCACAAGAAGTTTTTTTAAAGTTGACGAAATCCTCTGAGTTTAAGGTAGGAGAAAGCTTGGCGGTGACGCCTGGGAAAGTAGTCTTTCAAAATCCCCTTTTTCAGTTGATCCAGTACAAGCCTCTTACAAAAACGGTTTTTAAAGAACCTTTGTTGATTGTTCCTCCTTGGATTAATAAATTCTACCTCTTTGATTTACGACCCGAAAACTCTTTTGTGAAGTGGGCCCTTGAGCAAGGGCATGCTGTTTTCATGATTTCCTGGGTAAACCCACAGGGGATGGAAACCCAAAAAGGATTTGAAGATTATCTTTTGCAAGGGGTTATTCCGGCGCTTGAGAACACGTTAAAGATCACAAAGGCCGATCAAGCAAATCTGATGGGGCTTTGTATTGGAGGCAATTTAATGGCATGTGCCTTGAGTTACCTTGAAAAAACTCAAAAGCCGCTTGTGTGTACCGCTACTCTTTTAGCGACTTTGATGCATTTTGAAGAAATTGGCGCTTTGGACATCTTCCTCAATCCCCAGCATTTTGACTGTCTGAAAGCCACCATTGGGCATCAAGGATATATGGATGGCAATCTCATGGCTTTTACTTTTAGTCTTTTGAGGGCTGGGGAAATGATTTGGACCCCTTTTGTGCGTCGTTATTTTTTAGGGGAGGATCCACCGCCTCTTGATTTTCTTTTTTGGAATGCAGACCCTCAAAGAATCCCAGGGCCTCTTCATTTATTTTGTTTGGAGAATTTTTTTCGAAAAAATCTTTTAAAACAGCCAGGGGCGATCACTATTTCAGGTGTTCCCTGTGATTTTTCAAGTTTAAGCATTCCCTTGTTTACCCTTGCTTCCCTTAAGGATCATATTGCGCCTTGGAAGGGCTGTTTTCCTCTAAAGCTAAAATCTAAGGACCTCTTTGTTTTGTCTTCGTCAGGGCATATTGCAGGAACGATTAATCCACCCGCACCTCAGAAATATGGCTATTGGAGTGGCGAGAATATTGATGAAGGCCCTGAGGCTTGGCTTCAAAAGGCCCAAAAAACCGCAGGGTCTTGGTGGCCCTTCTGGCAGAAGTGGGTGGAATCTCTTTCCAGCAAGAGAGTTCCTGCGTACAAGGTAGGGTCTTCTGAGTTCCCGCCCTTGGAAGAGGCGCCCGGATCCTACGTTACGGCGGAATAAAAAGCAAAAGAAGGTCGGGGAAAGCCGACCTTACTTATTTCTTATGGTCATTTTTTTCAAAGATGAAAAAGATGTCATTTTCTCTTGTTTTTTTTAGCTGGAGTCACTTTTTTTGGCAGGTTTTCCGTCTTTTCTTGTGATTGCTGATTCCATAATTGTTTAAAAGTTTTTTTATTCTTTTTTGAAAGGTGTTCCTCAATTCCCTCTTGAATTTCATGGTGCTGGCTTGGTGTGATACGATTTATTAAGAATTGAACAATGGCCACCTGATTCCCAGGACTTTTAAATTGCTTGGCAATTTCTTCCAAGGTTTTCTGATAGGTTCTTTTTTGAAGAGCTGTTATTTTTTTTTGTTTTTGGGAGTCGCTTGTACGGTCTAAGAAATCTTTTCCGGCTTCTCGTAAATCATTTACTGTTTTATTAAGTTCTATAGGTGCTTCTTCTTTTTCTGGTATTCTTGAAACAATAGAAGCTGCTATTATTTGAGCCTGATCTCGGCTTGAAAAAATTTTTGGAGCTCCAAACCCAAAAGAATTTTTGCTTGGTGAAAAGCGACTTTCAGCACTCCTTAATCTTTGAGAAATTGCCTTTAAAAGTGTTTCTTTTGTTTCATCATTGGTTATTGCCTTGAGCTTTTCTTGAAAGCCAGCGTCTTTGAGAAATTTTTTAGAGGATGCTCCATTTAGAAGTTGCTTTGTCACATAAGTGTACAACTTAAGAGAATTGTTCCTTTCTTCGGGGAGATTGGATCCTATGATCAGAGTTTTCTTGATCATTTGAGACTCATGATCCATTTTCTCTTCAAAATCTTTAGAGTCCAAGCTTTTGCTCGGCCTCATATGTGATGAGGTTTCTGAGTCATCCGCTGATCTTTTCCAGGCGCCTTTAAGAGATTTAACAACAGGGAACGCAGTTGCAGCAACCAAAGCGGCCACAAGAAATAGGTTCGATTTTTTCATTTTTTCACACCAATGTTTTGATAATTTTTATTTATTTTCTTGGTTTTTTTGTTAAAAATATATGAAACTTGGATTAAATATTTCAAATTTCAATCTAATATTTGATTTTATTTTATTGGGGGATGTCGATTTTTCATGAGGGGTTCCTCTATGGAGCGGTTTTTTGATCGGGTGTTTTTCTTCCTCTCTTGAAAAAAGGCACGGTTTTTGTTTCAGTGGAAAGTCTATTTGCGATTTTCTCTGAAGGGGTTTTTCATTGGCAAACAGCCTACTTTCACAAAACCTAAGTGCTGATAAGGCTTTAGAGCCGGTTTCGCCTGCTTTATTAAAAAAACTGTATGAGCAAATGCTTTTGATTCGTCGTTTTGAAGAACGCGCAGGACAGCTTTATGGGATGGGGCTGATTTCGGGGTTTTGCCACCTCTACATCGGACAAGAGGCGGTGGCGGTGGGTGCTTATAGCGCTATGCAGCCTCAAGATACCATGATCACGGCCTATCGTGATCATGGCCATATGTTGGTGGCTGGGATGGATCCACGGGGTGTGATGGCAGAGCTTACAGGACGGGCCGGTGGCTATTCCAAGGGTAAGGGTGGCTCGATGCATATGTTTAGCCGAGAAAAGAATTTTTTCGGAGGTCATGGGATTGTGGGGGGGCAAATACCTCTTGGAACTGGCTTGGCGTTCGCCCACCAGTATCGTCAAGATGGCGGCGTGTGTCTCGTGTTTTTAGGCGACGGGGCTGCCAACCAAGGACAAGTTTATGAATCTTTTAATATGGCAGCCCTATGGAAGCTTCCTGCCGTCTATATTATTGAAAACAATGGGTATGCCATGGGAACTTCTGAGGAGCGTTCTGCTGCTGGTCCGGGGTTTTTTCGACGAGGGGAAGGGTTTGGAATTCCTGGACACCGTGTTTTAGGCAAAGATGTCTTAGAGGTGCGAGAGGCGATTTGGGAAGCCCTGGGGCGCGCCCGGCGGGGTGAAGGGCCGTCTATTCTTGAAATTCAGACCTATCGGTATCGCGGGCATTCTATGTCGGACCCCGGGAAATATCGCACAAAGGAAGAGGTCGACTTTGAAAAACAAAATAATGATCCTATAAATTTTTTTATGAACGTGATGCGCTCTTACGAGGGGGTCACAGAGGATGATTTTAAAGATATTGAAAAGAGGGTCAAAGAGGTGGTGGCAGAGGCTGTTTCATTTGCTCAAGAGTCTCCTGAACCGAATCCGGAAGAACTTTGGACAGAGGTTTTGTGGGGGGAGGCTCAGTGATGACCCAGTCTTTTAAAAAGCTAACGGTACGAGAAGCTCTTCGAGATGCGATGGCGGAAGAGATGCGACGCGATGGCGACGTTTTCTTAATGGGAGAAGAGGTGGCCCAATACCAAGGGGCTTATAAGGTAAGCCAAGGGCTTTTGGAGGAATTTGGTCCGCGTCGTGTGATTGATACACCCATTACGGAATCAGGGTTTGCGGGACTTGGTGTAGGGGCCGCTTTCGCAGGCTTAAAGCCAATTGTGGAATTTATGACCTTTAACTTTGCGATGCAGGCGATCGACCATCTTGTTAAAAAAAAAAAAAAAACCCTTTATATGTCAGGAGGTCAGATCTCTTGTCCTATTGTATTCAGAGGTCCTAATGGCGCCGCGTCTCGTGTGGGTGCCCAGCATTCCCAATGTTTTGCGAGTTGGTATGCCCATTGTCCTGGGTTGAAAGTGGTGGCTCCTTATGATGCGCGAAGCGCTAAAGGTCTTTTGAAATCTGCTATTCGGGATCCTAATCCTGTCATTTTTTTGGAAAATGAGTTGATGTATGGTCGTTCTTTCGACCTTTTGGAAGGGGATGAGGAAATTGTTCCTTTGGGTCAGGCGGTGGTGGCACGCTCAGGAACCGATGTGACAATTACGGCCTTTTCGATTGCGGTGGGTCTGGCCCTTGACGCAGCAGAAGTATTAGCTCAAGAGGGTATTTCAGCAGAAGTCCTTGATTTGCGTACGTTGCGTCCACTTGATGAAGTCACAATTTTGGCCTCTTTAAAAAAAACCAATCGTCTTGTGAGTGTGGAGGAAGGATGGCCCTTTGCAGGGATTGGCGCGGAAGTAGCAGCGGTGATTATGGAGCAGGGATTTGATGATTTGGATGCCCCTATGAAGCGTGTGACTGGTGCGGATGTTCCCATGCCGTATGCCGCTAACTTAGAGAAGCTTGCTCTTCCGCAGGTGCAGCAAATCATTGAAGCTTGTCGTGAGGTGTGCTACAGGAAGTCTTAAAAAAAGAGACTGTTACATCCACAAAACTGAAATTTAAAAATCTAAAGGATTCAGGGAAGAATGCCCATTTCAATTTTGATGCCTGCTCTTTCGCCGACGATGACCGAGGGAAATCTTGTCAAATGGCATAAGAAGAAGGGGGATATCGTAAAATCTGGCGATGTGCTCGCCGAGATTGAAACTGATAAGGCCACCATGGAAGTGGAAGCGGTGGATGAGGGTGTTTTAGGGGTAATTTTGGTTCCTGGAGGAACGGACGGTGTGGCTGTT
>CAZGKG010000001.1:16567-38708 GCA_964525615.1 uncultured Rickettsiales bacterium
GGGAGAAGAGCAGCTTCAGGCATTTCTGACATCTGGCCAAGTGAAGAATCCTCTCCTCTCTCAAGAGGTTGTTCTGGAAGAAACAGTAGGAAAAGAAGCGGCGGGTCTGGAGGAAAAAGTTTCAGAGGTGGCTCTTGCGTCTTCTCCCTCTCTATCTCCTTTGGCAGGGGAGCGTCAGCGGGTTTCTCCTTTGGCGCGGCGGATTGCAGCGGAAAAAAATGTTTCTCTTCAAAACATCAAGGGGTCAGGGCCTCGAGGTCGGATTGTGAAACAGGATGTGTTGGAGGCTCTGAATTCGGCATCAGCGCTTTTGCCTTCTGTTTCTCAAAAACTTTCGCAAGGGAACGTTTCTCTGACAGGGGCTTTCTCCGGATATGAGCCTCCTTTTGTCGAGCACAAGGTTTCTCTGATGCGGCAAGTGATTGCACGTCGTCTGACGGAGTCAAAGCAAACGATTCCTCATTTTTATCTTTCCCTTGAGGCCAACATCGATCGTCTTTTAGATATCAGGAAAGACTTGAATCGGAAAGGCGATCTCAAGATTTCCGTGAATGATATGGTCATTCAGGTCTTAGCGAAAACATTGGCTCGTTTTCCTGAGGTGAATGTTGCGTGGGCGGGAGAAACCTTGAGAGCTTTTGAACGTGTGGATCTTGCGGTGGCTGTTTCTGTAGATGGGGGGCTCATTACGCCTGTGATTAGGGGGGCGAATCAAAAGGGCCTTCAGGAAATTTCCGCTGAAATGAAAGAGCTTGCGTCAAGGGCCCGTTCTGGCAAGCTTAAACCGGAAGAGTTTCAAGGCGGAACTTTTTCTTTATCGAATCTGGGCATGTTTGGTATTGAGACTTTTCAAGCGATTATCAATCCGCCTCAAGCGGGCATTTTGGCTGTAGGGGCCGGTCTACAGAAACCTATTGTGGAAAATAATCAAATAAAAATAGCAACTTTAGTAAAATTAACTTTGTCATTAGATCATCGCGCTGTAGACGGGGCTTTAGGTGCTGTTTTCCTTTCAGAAGTTAAGGCGTCTTTAGAGCAACCAGGGCGTATTCTTTTATGATTTTTTTAAGTCGTTTTCTTGTTTTTTGTTTGTTTTTTTTTGGAATGTTCAGTAAAAGCAGGGCGTTAGATTTTTCTGCTGATCCTCAAAAGGTTGCTTCTTTGAAAGAGTTCCTTTCTTTGAAAAAAGAGGATATAGACAAAAATCTTGAAATGTATCGAGAGATTCTTCAGAAAATGCGTCTCTCAATTTCTGAAAAATTGGGGCGTGCTTATGTGCTAAAGCAGGTTTTTGATCTTCAGAAGCGTTATGGGGATGGACAAGATCTTGCGAAAAGAGGTCATCTTTTTCTCTGTATCAAAAGATCCGCCACAAAGGAATGGGCGGCTTTTCTTTCGGCAAAAGAACAAGTTAAAATATTAGAAAATCAAAAATTGAAAATTGCAGAGGCTTTAAAATTTCTTGAGTCTCATTCCCCTTAAAATAAAAAAACGTTTTTTGGGAAAAGGTGATCATTCAATAGAATTTAAGAGATCATCTAAGGTCGGTCCTGGCTTTAGGATTTGTTTTTTCGTTTTTGGAGGGGAGCAAGCATTTCTTCCCCTCTTGGCGAAAGCTTTGCGGTTGGAGGGAAGGTTGAGGCTTTCTTGCACAAGTGTTTTGATATGTACAGCTGCTGTTCCCTTTTGATAAAATCCCAGCTGTTTTGCTGCAGCTGAACTGACGTCTAAGATACGACTGTATTTAAAGGGTCCTCGGTCAATGACTTCAAGATCTATTTCACGGCCATTTTCTAGATTCGTAACGCGTATCATGCAGGGTAAGGGAAGAGTTTTATGAGCACAAGTAAAGGCAAACATGTCAAACGGTCTTCCCGTTGCCGTTGGTAAACTATGGCAACCATCTCGCTCTCCGTACCAAGAGGCGGTTCCGACTTCTTCAAACTCATAGTGTTGCTGAGGGTAATACCAGATTCCCTTAATTTTATAGGGACGGCTTGTGGCTCTGAAAGGGGCTAACGTCCGCTGTTCAATGGAATAGTCGCTGCAAGCACAGGCACCTAGAAAAATCACCAGCCCTAGAGATGTCAATAATCTGTTAAGTTTTCGTAAAAATTCAAAAGGAAGCAATTTTAAGCTTCTCCATTAAAAGGTTTGTTCAAGGGTTTGAGCAAGACATCATTTTCTGGAGTGAGGGTGATTTGTTCAACACGCATACGTGCTTGGCGTAATTTTTCCTCACAGTGATTTTTTAATTTCATGCCGCGCTCGTAAGCCGAGACGGCTTGTTCAAGGCTTATTTGCCCTTCCTCCAGCTGTCGCACTAGGTTTTCTAGTTCTTTGAGTGCTTCTTCAAAACTGATATCCTGCATTTCTATAACCTTTTCCATAAAAAAATTGATAGCAAAAGAAGGGACAGCCCTTGCAATAAAAGACGGGATCGCATCCAAAAATTAGACCGATCACCGTCACCACACCAAAAGCTCCACAGTCCCAGAGAAAGCATCAAAACAGTTCCTGTGATGGCAATTCCACAAAGGACAAAAAGCAACCTATTCTCCTAAAGTACTTGTTTTCTCTTCAAGCCACTCTCGCACCGGTTCCTCTAGCAGGGGGGAAAGGCGCTCATATACCAGATGATGATACTGATTTAGCCATTCTTTTTCTTCTTGCGTCAATAAATCTTTTAAAATAAGACGCTTGTCAAAAGGAGCTAAGGTGAGGGGTGAGAATCCATAATAGGGGGTTTTTGTGGTACTTTTTCCTTTTTCTACAATTTCTACCATGTTTTCAAGACGAATTCCGAAGTGTCCTTCTTTGTAGTAACCAGGCTCGATTGTCACAATCATAGAGGGTGATAAATTGACAAAGTCATCTTGAAAACTAAGGCTATGAGGGCCTTCATGGACGTTTAAAAAACTTCCAACACCGTGTCCTGTGCTGTGGGGATAATCCAAAAAAGACTCCCAAAGGTGGGATCTTGCAAGGGCATCCAGGTGGATCCCTCGAGTTTTTTCAGGAAAAATAGCACGACTTAGAGCGATATGTCCTTTAAGCACACGGGTAAAACATTCTTTTTCTTCCAATGTAGGATTTCCAAGAGCTATGGTGCGTGTCACATCCGTTGTCACCCCATTGAGGTATTGTACGCCTGTATCAACTAAAAGAAGGGACTTAGCTTGGATGATCTTTTGGGTTTCTTTCAGGGGGAAATAGTGAATAATTGCACCATTAGACTCATAGCCTACAATGGTTTCAAAGCTTTCATCCCAATAATGAAGGCCTTCCTTTTGAAATTCTGACAGTTTTTGGGAAATGTCCCATTCGCCTATATTTTTTTCAAATTTAGCCACTGTATCTACCCAGTGAAAGAAACGGGCTAGGGTTGCACCATCGATCACATGTCCTTCTCGAATTTGTGTTAATTCGGCTTTATTTTTCAATGCTTTTGGGAGAGAAAAGGGATTTTGGCGAAAGGCGATTTGTCCACCAGCCTCCTTAATGAATTGCTCTAGTGCGACAGGTGTTTCTCGCGGGTCGAGAAACACTTTTTGATCCGCGACCAGAGATCGGAGCAAAAATCCTATTTGGTCGATGGGATGGATGATCACATCCTGATGGAGTTCTTCGGTGACGCGGGGGGTAAGCTTTTTCGGATTGATAAAAAGATGAATCTCACCACAGGATTTTAAAAGAATATAGGCATGGGGTATGGGCGCCTTTCGAATATCGCTTCCTCTTATATTGAGCAGCCAAGCGATTGTATCGCCGCTTGCGGAAAAAAAACATTCATCCTTTTGAAGAGAGGTGCATAAAGGATTTTTTTTCTCTTGGGTAGTTTCTCCAGCATAACTTAAAGGATGGATCCAAATGGGATTTTGGGGACGTTCCGGCTGGTCTTCCCAGAGGGCATCTATGGGATTTTCGGCACATGCTTGCAGCAAAATTCCTTGAGGAGCTAGTGTTTTCTTGTGAGCATTGATTTGTGAAAAACTATATAACCAGGGATCATAGGCAAATACTTCTCCTTCCCTAGAATGGGATTGAAGCCATTTTTCCAAAGACATTTCCCCAACATCTTTGATTTGGAAAAGTGTTGGGTCAATTTCTTTTCTTGCTCTTTCGGTGTAACGGCTGTCGGTAAAAAGAATCGCTTCATGGGGAAGAACTAAAAGTGTCCCTGAGGATCCTGCGAAACCAGAAATCCATTTCAAACGTTCGGCATAATAGGCTGTGACCTTATTGAGAAATTCATCACCTCTCGGAATTAAAAAACCGCTAAATCCCGTTTTAGAAAGCCATCTTCTTAAATCAGTAAGACGCCTTTGATATAAGTCTTTCTGCATGTTTTCCCCAATCTGTATACAAAGCTTTAGCAGTTTTTTTTGATAAAATTTGACAGAAAAACCAAGAAAGGGCCAGCCCTATTATCCTATTAAAATAATTTTCTTAGTATTGTTTTTTATCGAGGTTTAAAAAAACAAGTAGCGCAGTAAAATTTTTTTACCTCTTTTTAGGCTCTTTTCTTTTTGGATAAGCAGTAAAAATCAAAAGGGAAGCCTTCCAGAAAAGTCCAGCGCTGGAGAATATTGTCTTAAAGATTAAAAAAACGACAACGAGATCCCTATTTGAAACAAAAATGAGATTTTTTCATAAAAAAGGCCAGGAAAAGTGAAAAGGCTTGACCAAAACCCCTTGCCCCCCTTACCATCCTTTTTGAAACTTTTATAAGTTTTTAGAAATAAATGGCGGGTGTAGCTCAGTTGGTTAGAGCGCCAGATTGTGGCTCTGGAGGTCGCCGGTTCAATTCCGGTCACTCGCCCCATCGTTTCCGTTTTGATGTCTGACTTCTTTTAGGGGATTGGCGTTGCTTTCTGGGTTTTTTCTTGTTGTAAAACCTGTTGGTTTGACGTCGACCCAATTAGGGGGTCGCTTTAAAAGACTTCTGAGACCCCATTGGGGAAAAGTAAAACTGGGCCACATGGGGACTCTTGATCCTTTTGCAACGGGCCTTTTGCCTTTGGCCGTGGGGCAAGGAACTCGTTTGATTCCCTGGATGGAGAAGCGTTCAAAAAGTTACCGTTTCTTTCTAAAATGGGGGGAAAAAACCACCACAGGAGATCTGACGGGGGAAGTTATAGAAACCTCCTCTCGACGTCCCTTGATTTCTGAGATTGAGGAAATCCTCCCCCAGTTTCAGGGAGAAATTTTTCAAATCCCCCCCCGTTTTTCTGCGCTAAAGGTGGAAGGAAAGCGTGCTTATGATTTAGCTCGAAGAGGCGTTGATTTTGCGTTGAAGCCTCGACCTCAATTCATTGAATCGCTGACGTTGCAGGAATCTTCTGATGAAGGGGCACTTTTTGAGGTGGCTTGTAATACGGGCACCTCTATACGTACTTTGGCGGAAGATATAGCTGAGGCTTTGGGGGTTTTTGGACATTTGACGGCTTTGACGCGATCTCGTGTTGGATCATGGTCTTTAGAGGCTGCAACCCCTCTAGATTCTTTTTTGAAAATCGCGCATGATGAGGGTGCGTTGCGAAAGCTTCTTCTTCGTCCCTGTGATGTGCTGGACGACATCCCGGCTGTGGAGGTGACGGAAGAGGAAGAAGGCCGCCTTCGTCAGGGTTTGTTTCTTCATGAAAAAACTGACCTGGAGGGTGTTGTGGCCTGTAAAGCAAGAGGTCTTTTGATCGCTCTCGCCCGCGCGCAGGAGAGGAGTTTGTATCCCTTTCGCGTATTTAATTTTGATAATTAGAGGAGAAATTAACGGTGTCGATGACCAAAGAACGCAAGCAAGAAATCATGAAGGAATTTGCCACGACTTCCGGAGATACAGGGTCACCTGAGGTGCAAGTGGCGATTTGCACAGAGCACATTAAGAATGTGACGGAACATTTAGGAACCCATAAAAAGGATTTTCATTCCCGTTATGGCTTAATTCGCATGGTGAATCAAAGACGAAGTTTGTTAGATTATCTTAAGAAAAAGGACGTTAAGCGCTATGAGTTGCTGATCCAACGTCTGGGATTAAGACGCTAAAAATCTTTGTGAGGTTTTGTGATGGAGAGAGGCGGATGAAAATTATGGGCTTTAAAAATCTTACCCTAATGAAAGCCGCCGTTTTCTCGGGCTTTCTCCTTTTGGGAGGATCTGGTGTTTTTTGCTCTGCCCCTTTATCAGTAAAGCCAGTTGTTCCAATCTCAGAAAATTCCCAGCCGCGCAAACCAGAGGTTTTAATTTTGAAGCCTTCTTGTCGGGTTCTAAAGGGGTGTAAGAATGGGGCAATTTATATGACCATTTCCCTTCCCTCTCCGGATGTTCTTTTGGAAGCATCGCTTCCTTCTGATATTGCCGATCGTGTTGAATTGCATACCCATCAAGAAGATGAGGGTGTTTTAAAGATGGTGGCCTTAGAGAACCTTCCCATCCCCTCAGGTCTTTTACAGTTAAAATCGGGAAAAGATCATCTTATGGTGATTGGGTTAAAGAAAGACCTGGCTCCAGGAGAAAAGATACCCCTTACTTTAATTTTCTCAAAAGCTGGGATTTTTAAATTGGATGTCTTAGTGGAAAGCACTGATTGGCGCAAAAGTTCTGTGAGGGAAGAAAAAAAGATTTGTCCTTCTTGTCACGACCAATAAAGGGGGCGAAAGATTGTGCGTTCCTTTGTTGAGCAACTGAAGCAGCGTCTTCTTCTGTCTTCTGTTGTTTCTCAGCACGTGCGTCTTGTGAAACGTGGCCGGGATTTTTGGGGGCCTTGTCCCTTTCATAAAGAACAGACCCCTTCTTTTGTGGTTCATGATGATAAGGGGCGCTATCACTGCTTTGGATGTGGTGCAGACGGAGATTTGATTCATTTTGTCGAATCTATTCGGAATGTCTCCTTTCGGGAAGCTGTGGCGGAGCTTTCAGAAAAAGCAGGTTTGCCGTTACCAGAAGAATCGCAACAAAATCGTCAAGAGCGTGAGGTGCATGGCATTTTTCACCAGGTACTTCAGACAAGTAAGGCGTGGTTTCAATCTCAGCTTTCTTCTACATTAGGGGGAGCTGCTCGAGATTATTTGGCGTCTCGATTGGTCTTGCCAGAAGTTGCCTCTCAGTTTGAATTAGGGTGGGCTCCCTATCATCAAAATGCTTTGGGAGCTTTTTTAACCTCTCAAGGAATTGAGTCCCGGCTCCAAGAAACGGTGGGAGTTGTCTTTGCCTCTGAAGGAAAAAAAGAGGGACGGGATCGCTTTCGCGGGCGTCTTATTTTTCCGATTCATGATGATAAGGGGCGTGTGATTGGGTTTGGTGGACGTTCTTTAGGAGGTCAAGAACCTAAGTATTTAAATTCTCCTGAAACGCCTGTTTTTTTAAAAAACAAAACCCTCTACGGATTATGGCAATCAAAAAAAAACCCTCATTTGATTTCAAAACCTGTGGTTTTGGTGGAGGGTTATTTGGATGTGATTTCTTTGCAGGCGGGGCATGTTGCTCGAGCTTTGGCCCCATTGGGGACGGCTTTGGGAGAAGATCAATTACTGAAGGCATGGCGTCTTTCTGCAACGCTTTTGGTTTGTTTCGATGGGGACAGCGCAGGCGAAGCAGCGGCCTATCGTACGGCTTTGCGGGCTCTTCCTCTTTTGAAGCCTGGATATTCTCTTGAGTTTTGCCAGCTTCCTTTAGGAGAGGATCCGCAAAGTCTTATGGCGGGGGGGCAACAGGATGTAATTTTAAAAATTTTGGCGTCTCCAAAAGCCTTGGTCGATTTCTTATGGGAGAATCTTCAGCAGTCTCATAGTTTCAAAACACCTGAAGCGCAAGCGGCTTTTAAAAAGCAGTATGGTGACTGGTGCCAAGAAATTAAAGACAAAGAGGTACGTCATCTTTATCTTCGTGCCTTTGAGGGGCGTTTTTATCAAGAAACGCGGTCCCAAAAATTTTTTAAGAAGGCGGCGCTTTCCCCCCCAACGCCTTTTCCTCGTAAGGCTTTGCTGGAAAAAACAAAGCAAGGCCTTCAAATTAAAATTCTGCTCCTGACGCTTTTGCGTCACCCTTCTTTAATTGGAGAGTTTGAGCAAAGTCTTGAAAATTTGGGGATTCCTTTTGAGAATCTTGATTTGATGCGCTGGGCAATCCTCCATTGGTGGCAAGAAAGGGCCCTTGATCTTTCTGTCGAAACAATTAATCTGATCGGGTGTTTGGAGGAAAGAGGGTTAGGAAAAGAAGGCGTGGCACTGATGCGGTCTTCTGAGGTGCGTCTCCACGCTTCTTTTACAAGAGAAGAGGCCAGTATCCAAGAGGCTCGTTTAGGGTTTCAAGATGTTCTGTCTCATTATCAAAGAGAAGTTAGTTTGAAGTATGAAATAGAGGAGGCTCAAGCCACATTTGCACGTGGTATGCATGAAAAAGCATGGCGTCGTCTTCAAAAACTTAAGGAAATTTATGCACAATTAAGCTAAAATAAGAGATATTTCCAGAAGTTGTTAGGTGTTAAGTTCGTTTCTGATCCTTAAAAATCAAAGGTTGTATTAAATGTCGGATCCTTTTGAAAAAAAAGAGCTTGCTGAAGAAGTTGAAGATATTTCTGTCATTGACAAGAAAAAATCTTTAGAGACGCTCATCGCCCGAGGAAAGGATCGGGGGTTTGTGACCTATGAAGAGTTGAATCGTTGTCTCCCTCCTGAAAACGTTTCTTCTGAGGAAATCGAAGCGATGATGACCGCTCTTGCGGACTTAAGTATTCCTGTTGTTGAGGGAGATGATGATATTGTCCCTGGCGAGGAAGATGCCTTTCTTTTGAAGGCGGAAGAGGGAGAGCCTGTTCCTGAAAAACTCGTTTCACGTACTGATGATCCCGTCCGTCTTTATTTGAGGGAAATGGGCAACATCAGCTTGCTTTCACGGGAAGAAGAGATTGAGATCGCCAAAAGAATCGAAGCAGGTCGGGAGATGATGATTGGGGCGATTTGCGAAAATCCTCTCACCCTTCAGGCGATTTTAAGATGGCGAGATCAACTGAATGAAGGCACGTTGGCATTGCGAGAAATTGTTGATCTTGAGGCGATTTACGCTGATGATCAAGAAAATGGTGAAGGAGGATTAGACACCTCCGAAGAGGAGGAGGAAGAGGAGGAGGAAGGTGCGTCTCAAGAAGCCTCTCCTTTAGTGCGACCTGGAGAAGATCCTTCTTCAGAGAATTCCGAGCAATCGGGTCCTTCTTTAAGTGTTTTAGAAGAGACGTTGCGTCCGACCATTTTAGAAAAGCTTGATGAAATTGCAAAAGTTTATGGAAATCTTCGTAAGCTTCAAACAAAGCAATTAGAAGAGGCTAAAAAAGCTGGCAAAAAGATCGCTCCAGCATCAAAAGAATATGAGGTTGCAAAGCAAAATCTTGTGTCTTTGGTAAAGCTGTTGCGCTTAAACAATAAAAAAATTGAAGAGCTTGTTGAACAACTTTACACTCTGAATCGTCAATTAATCCAATTAGAAGGTCGCTTGATGCGCTTAAGCGAGTCTTGCGGGGTCAAGCGAGATGATTTTTTAAAAAAATATTTGGGGTCTGAAACAGATGACGGCTGGATGGATCGCATCAGGGCCTTGAGTCAGAAGGGTTGGACTGCTTTTGTGGAAAAGTATACCAAAGAGGTGGAAGGGATTCGAGACCAGATTTTAAAGATTGAAGAAGCCTCTATTTTGCCGATTGACGCCTTTCGTCAAATTGTAGCGACCGTTCAAAAGGGGGAGCGGGATTCCAATAAAGCAAAAAAGGAAATGGTGGAGGCGAACTTGCGCTTGGTCATTTCAATTGCAAAAAAATATACGAATCGAGGTCTTCAGTTTTTGGACCTGATCCAAGAGGGAAATATTGGTTTGATGAAGGCGGTGGATAAATTTGAGTATCAGAGGGGATACAAGTTTTCCACTTATGCCACTTGGTGGATTCGGCAGGCCATTACCCGGTCCATTGCAGATCAGGCGCGTACAATTCGTATTCCTGTGCATATGATTGAGACAATTAATAAACTTGTGCGGATGTCTCGCCAATATTTACATGAAAAAGGACGTGAACCCACGCCGGAAGAGTTGGCCGAAAAGTTGGAGCTTCCTGTGGAAAAAGTCAAGAAGGTTCTCAAAATCGCAAAAGAGCCGATTAGTCTTGAAACCCCCGTGGGGGATGAAGAGGATAGTCATTTAGGTGACTTTATCGAAGATAAGAGTATCCTGTCACCGATTGATTCCGCCATTCAGAATAATTTGCGTGAAACCACAACTCGTGTTTTAGCCACTCTGACGGCGCGTGAAGAACGTGTTTTAAGAATGCGTTTTGGAATCGGGACAAACGAACATACGTTGGAAGAAGTGGGGCAACAATTTAAGGTCACGCGAGAGCGCATCCGGCAAATTGAAGCCAAGGCTCTCCGGAAATTGCAGCATCCTAGTCGTTCGCGCAAACTTAGAAGTTTCTTAGATACCTAAAAAAAGGAAGGAATACTTTGATGGCCCTTTCCTCGGATCAGTTGGCTGCAATTGAAGAACAAAGGAGCCAGCTTAAGCAGACGCGTCGTGTCACAGTTCCCGCTTTAGAGGATGTTTTGTACGACGTGTTCCCTGTGTTAGATCATGGATTCGTTCGTGTGATTGATTATATGGGGAGTGACCAATCGATTGTTCAGGCGGCACGGGTTTCTTATGGTAAGGGAACCAAAAAAGTGACGGAAGATCGGGGCTTGATTAACTATCTGATGCGGCATCGTCATACGACGCCTTTTGAAATGTGTGAGATTAAGTTCCACATAAAACTGCCTATTTTCGTGGCACGCCAATGGATTCGTCATCGCTCTGCCAATGTGAATGAATATTCAGCTCGTTATTCTATTTTGGATCATGAATTTTATCTTCCCCTCCAAGAGCACGTTGCAGCGCAATCTACCATCAATAATCAGGGCCGAGGCGCTGTTTTGAATGAACAGGAAAGTCGTCAGGTTTTAGATCTTTTGAAAAGAGATTCAGAACAATGCTATGACACTTATGAATTTTTGTTAAATGATCGAGGTGATGGTGAGCGCAGGGATCCTGAACGGACACCCTTAGCACGAGAACTGGCACGGATGAATCTGACGCTTAATTATTATACCCAGTGGTATTGGAAGATTGATCTTCACAATTTGATGCATTTTTTGCATTTGCGTGCAGATTCTCATGCCCAGATGGAGATTCGCGTGTATGCGGATGTGATTCTTTCCCTTCTAGAAAAGTGGGTTCCTATAACCTATCAGGCATTCTTAGACTATCGTGTGAAGGGCGTTTCTTTTTCCGAAAAGGCGCTTCAGGTGATTCAAAAGCTTGTTTTAAGAAAGCCTGTTTCGTTGGAAGATTCGGGTCTTTCGGGGCGTGAATGGCGGGAATTGATGGATACCTTAGGCCTTGATGGCTGAGAAGTCCTTTTCAAAAAACCTTCTGGCTTGGTATGATCTTTATGCACGGTCTCTTCCATGGCGGAGTCGGGGTGCACCTCAGGATCCTTATAAAGTTTGGATCAGTGAAATTATGCTTCAGCAGACAACTGTTGCAACTGTTATCCCCTATTTTGAGCGCTTTATCACCCGTTGGCCTACTTTAGAGTCTCTTGCTGAAGCAGAAGAGGCAGATCTTTTACATTCATGGCAAGGCTTGGGATATTATAGCCGAGCCCGCTCTCTTCATCGGTGTGCTCAGATCCTGCTGGCTTTGGGGGGTACTTTTCCCCAAACGCAGGATGATCTTTTGAAGCTTCCAGGGATTGGCCCCTATACAGCGGCGGCTCTTTTGACTATCGCCTTTGAAAAGAAGGCGGTTGCTCTTGATGGGAATATTATACGTGTTTTAAGTCGATGGGCGCTTTTAGAAGGAACAGGAGAGTCTCTAAAGAAGAAAGCTTATCTCGTAGGAGAAACACTTCTGCCCCCCCAACGTTTAGGCGATTACACCCAAGCATTAATGGATCTGGGGGCTACTGTGTGTACGCCTCAAAAGCCCGTCTGCTCTCTCTGTCCTGTGCTTGAAGGGTGTGGTGCTTTTTCTCAAGGGCGCTCCCAAGAATTTCCTCAAGCGATTGTTCGAAAATCTGTTCCTTACAAGTATACTGATGTCTTTTGGATTGAGCGGGAGGAGGATGGCTTTTTTTTTCTTCAAAAGGAAACCAAGTCTCTTTTGAAAGGATTATTTCGGTTTCCCTTTTCAGATTTTCAAGAGCTAAAAAGTCCGTCACCTCTTTTTCCTTTCAAGGGAGAGTGGGCGCTTTTAATGCCTCAGGTGCGTCATACCTTTACCCATTTTAAATTGATTTTAGATGTATGGCATACGCGTGCTTGCCCAAAAGTCCCTTTCCCTTTAGAGGGGGTTTGGGTACACCCACGGGAGTTTCCAGAGATTGCCTTTTCTACCCTTATGAAAAAAATTCTTAAGGCAAAACAGTGTTTGTAAGACTTGGCTGTTTTTGTTGAAAGCCTGGATAAGAAGGGGACGGTACCCGAACTCCTGCTTCATCACAAAGCTGCTTTAAGATTTTGTTATAGGCCCTTCGGACGATGTCTTGTTGCCCCGGTGCTGTTTTGAGGCGAGCTTGGAAGATGATCGCATAATCGGAAATATCTGTGATTCCTCGGATTTCAATGGGTGCTAGAATTTTTTTATTCATACCGGAGGTGCGTCTCAAGATTTGATAGGCTTTTTCCAAAAGTTGCTGAATTTTTTCTGGGTCAGCATCATAGTGAGCGGAAAAATTAATAATGATATAGGAAAAATAACGACTTTTATTACCAATTACCGTAATGCTTCCAAAGGGAATGGTTTGCAGCATCCCATTATCTGCCCGGATTTTCAGTGTACGTAAACTCAGGTCTTCCACAATACCGGTACGACCATCGATTTCCACCTGATCGCCCACGATTAAACTGTTATCAAGTAAAATAAAGAAACCTGTAAAAAAATCTTTGACTAAAGATTGAACACCGAAGGTCAGGGTCACCGAAAAAATTCCAAGACTGGTGAGGATTAGGGTGATATTATAACCTAAAATAGACAAGAAAAGCAAGACAAAGGGAACCCAAACCCCAACTCTTAGAAAGGTGCGCGCAAGGGTAAGAAGTGTCCGCACGCGCCCTTGAAGATACAAGGCTTCAATTGTACCGTCGGTGCCGGAGTTTTTCTCAAGGTAGTGACGTAAGAGCCGATCTCCCACCGAAACGATCATTAAAGCGGTGATTAAAAGAATCAAGGCGTCAATGAACTGACCATATATTTGCGGACCTAAAAGGTTTTTGAACCACACGAGCAGATGAATATCCCAAATTTTGATCAAACAAAAAATCGTTATTCCATAAGCAGATATTTTAATTGCTTTTTTGATACGGACGTGGGGGCGTAAAAAACGATATAAGGCGGTTTGGGGACGCACATGGCGTTTCCGCCATAAATAGGTTAAGTGAATTCTGCGTAATCCTCTATGAAGAAAAGGGACAAGGGGGAGTAAAAAAAGGGTTGCCATCATGGGCCAGAAAACGACATTAAGAAGCGTTTCATCGAGAATGAAAAGTACATAAAAAATCAGGGCAAAACTGTTCCAAATTCCCATCCACAAAAATGTAAGAAACGTAAAGGATTCAAAGTTATGTGCTTGAAGGGTTCTTAAAATGGGACGTTTTAGAATTTGGGTTAACCCAAAGAAAGAAATCACCATCCCCATTCCAAAGCCGATCATTAAAATTTTGCGCCCACTTTCGGGAAGACCGTAAAAGGCAGTTATTTCATCTGTCCAGCCGCCAACAATTAAACAGAAAAGAAAAGTTTGAATTCGTTTTCCTAAAGATTTCTGTGCTTCTAGGGAGACATAGCGCAGCAGAAATATTTTTTTGTGTCGGAGAAGAAATAATTGAATTTCTAAAACCCCTGTCCAAATTAAAAGGCCGGTTGCAAGGGACAACATGGCCTTTTGAAGAAGTGTGTTTTCTTCTATGAGAAAAAAAATACCGACTTGCAGAATGCAACTGATGATGGGGGGAAATAAAGAAATAAACAAACCAATCAAAAACTCTGCAGAATTTTCAAGAGAGGTTTTGTTTGTTTTAAAATGACGTCCCCATTTTAGAACAAACTTGGAGAACTTTTTTAGCCATCTGTGGCTTAATATTGAAAAAAGAATTCCTGCAGCAAGAGACGTGAGAAATTTAAAAATCACTTTGAGAGTGGGAAGTTCCTCTCCCTCTAAAGAAGGACGCCAATGAGCAATATGCTTTGTTCCCTGCCAAAGGGCTACGATGCCTTTCGACAGATCCTCGGTTTTTTCGTGAATAAAACGCATAAAATATTCAAAATAGACACGAATTGTGACATTTTTTACCTCTAAAGGGCTTGATATATTTTCTTTTTCTTGTTTTATGGACTCTAAAGAATTTTGAAGCGTCAATAGGTTTTTATCAAGACGAGAAAGTTGGGTTTCAAGTTTTTTGAGGGCTTTGGTTTTTTGAAGAGGGGAGGTGGTTTCTCCATGAACGGCAACAGCCCCAAAAATTATTACGATCACCATCAAGATGAGATGCAAAAAACGTTTCACTGTTCAGCCATTACAATTAAAAAATTTGCTATCTTTAACTCTATATGAGAAAAATTTATTAGAGAACAGTTGCTTTTGGCAAAAATTTTATGAAGGAGGGGGAAATGATTCAGTTGGGAGATAGAATTCCGGATGGTGTTTTGAGGGAGATCAATCAGAAAGGGGTCCAGGAGGTCCTTGCTTCTCATCTTTTCTCTGGAAAGCGGGTTATTGTTTTTGGAGTCCCTGGAGCCTTTACCCCCATATGTTCTGAGACCCATGTGCCAAGTTTTATTAAACATGTGGCTGAGTGTCATAAAAAGGGCATCGATCAAGTTTTTTGTGTTTCCGTTAATGATCCTTTTGTAATGGACGCTTGGAGAAACTTTTTGGATGTTTCGGAGGAAATTTCTTTCCTTGCTGACGGGAATGGTACGTGGGTTAAATCCTTAGGCCTGACTTTTGATGCTTCTGCCTTTGGTTTAGGAGAAAGAGCGCAACGTTTTGCTTTGCTCATTGAAGATGGTATTTTAAAACTTCTTGAATTAGAACAGACGCCAGGAGTGTGTCATCTAACGTCGGGTGAGTCCTTTGTGAATAAGATATAGATTAAAAGGTCTTGCAACAGAAGCATAGGTGTTTTACCTTTCAAAAAAAGGGGTCATAGCTCAGCTGGGAGAGCGCTACGATGGCATTGTAGAGGTCGGCGGTTCGATCCCGCCTGGCTCCACCAAGAATTCTTAATATATTGTGAGTGAGGGGACGAATTTGAGTGATTCTTTTGATCGTCTCGTAGGGGAGTATTTTGAACATCTGGCCCGCTGTTTAGAAAAAGCGGGATTAGATGTAGATTTTTTTGATCTTACCCTCTCTTTTCCTGTAGATTCTCAGGATATGCCTTACTTGATGAAGGTTCATCGTCTCCGACAAGAAATTTGGTTGTCTTCTCCTATCAGCGGGGGAAAGCGTTTTTCTTTTTTTTCCTCTGAGGGTGTATGGAAAGACACGCACAAATGCCAAACCCTTGAGGCTCTTTTATACGAAGAATTAAATCACTATCCACTAGAATTATCCCTGTAAAACAGTTGATATCCTGCTTGGTTGAAGCGGATGTATTTCTTTCAGGGGTAGCAAATGGCTTCAGAAGGTTCGGCAAAAAACACTATTTCCGTCTCAAGTTTTTTGCTTTTCGTCTTCAAACCTTACAGAATGCGGATTTTTTTATCTATTTGCGCGATTTTTGTTTCTTCTATAAGTCTTTTGGGGATTGGAAACAGCCTTCGACTGATCATTAACTCTCATCAAGTTTTAACCGATAAGTCTATAGATATTACGTCTCTTAAGGACTCTTTTTCTTCCTTAAGTTTGCTTGTTTTTTTGCTTTTGATTGCGAGTTATTGGCGTATTTATCTTTTGTCATCGGCAAGTGAATATATTATTTATGACATCCGTCGGAAACTTTTTACTGGTGTGTTTCAGCCCAAAGAAATGGCTGAGCTGAGTGCATCTGAAATTAACGTGTATTTGGGGGAAGAAGCGATCCAACTTCAAGGGATTTTTACCTCAAATCTTCCAACGGCATTGACATGTCTTTTAGTCGTTTTGGGAGGAACCGCCCTTTTGATTCATACCAGTCCTTTTTTAACTTTTTTGCTTTTTACCTTTTTTATTTGCGCTGCTTTTGTTCTTTATTTGTTTAGCAAAAAATTTAAAGTTGCGGCCAGCCTGAGTCAGGGGGCTTTAAATCAGATGAGAAGTTTTATTGAGTCTATTTTTGTGCAATTCGGCCTTATGGGAAAGCCAGAAGATAGTTTTTCAGAGGTAGAGCCCCTTTTTGAAAAGCATAATTGTCTTCTTTTGGAACGCAATGTGAATTACATCAATGTGAGAGCTTGGAGTACTGCCTTTGTGACGGCCCTTCTTTTTTTAGGTCTTGGTATTGTGGTTCTCTGTGGGGTTAATGAGATTGCCCAGGGTCTTTTGACATCAGGAGATTTAATGGCCTTTATTTTTTATTCGATTACCGTTTCTGCCTCAGCGGCACAATTTTCCGAGATGGTCGGTCCCTTACAGCGGGGCATTGCGATTTTGGAACGTTTTATTAAAACGATTTCACAAGCGTCTCTTGAAGAGAAGCCCTAAGGTAAAGGTGCGGGGGTGTCGGAAAGGCTTCTTAAATAACGGATGAGGTCCGCCCGATCTTGGGCTTTCTCGATGCCAGCAAAAGACATTTTTGTGCCCTCAATAAAACCTCTTGGTTTATAAAGATAGGCATTCAAGGAGTCGTCGTTCCAAACACCTTCTTTTTCTTGAAAGGCTTTGGAATAGGGATAATCATTGTGCCAACCAATTTTTTTCCCAAAAACATTGTAAAGAGATGGGCCAATCCGATGAGGGCCTTCCTTTTTAAAGACATGACATTGCAAACACTTTTTCGCAATAATTTGCCCTTTTTTGATATCCGCCTGGGCAAGGAGGGGCTCAATAGTTTCTGGTTGCTTAGGTTGGGAGGATGATGAGACCTCTTTTTCTGGGGCGTTTCCTCCGATGGGATAAGCGTTCTTGGAGGGTGATTTGATAGAAAAAAGAGCGTCTGACCAGATACCCGTCAGTCTTTCTAAGAAAAGGGCAATCAGTATTGCGGCGAAAAGCTTATTATTGTCCAGATTCCGCATGGGAAGGTCAAATCCTGTAAAAACCCTTACAGATCATTGGTCTGCTCTAGTTTTCTCATTCCGCCATAAACAAAGTGTAGTGTCAAATGATTAAGGCTATTTTTACTTTTCTCGCCTTCGAAGGGGGCAAAAAGAGGGGTCGTGAGGGCCTCATTTTCCTTCAGAAGGGATTTTCCAAGGGCTTTGAGTGTAAAAAAGGAAGGATTTTTAAGGCTAATCCATTCTTCTTGGATAGTTTTTTCAAATCCTTCCATCCAACTAACAGCTCTTTGGGACATTAGTTGATGGGAGGAGAAGGCTTGTTCAAAAGAGGGGTTTTGAAAAAGCTCATAAAAACTCATTTCTCCCAAAAAAAGAAAAAAAAGTACGCCTTTAGGGGCGAGACATCCAGACCAACTTTTTAAAAGGATTTCAGGATCGACAGGAGGAAGTCCTAAAAAACAAAGAATGATCACATTTAACGATGCCGTAAAGGCAGGGGTGTTTTCTTTCATGAGGATGCCTTGAGCACCCCGCAGAGGCTTTAAATAAGGATCAAGGATATTTCTAGAAGGGCTTGCCACAAAAACAGAAGGCTTTTGAGGAGACTGGTGAATATTTTGTTGAAAGAGGCGCCAGCGGGATGCAAAGGGATGGTCTATAAATAAAAGAAGGGGAAAATTAACAGAGGGATCTTGAAGTCCCTTAAAAGAAAAGCAAAAGTTTTCAAAACGTGACAATAGATCCTCAAAAATTACATCCCTTAGAGAATCCAATTGCATGGACAACTATCTTTCAAAATAATATAGAAATACGTTACAATAAAGCCTTCAAAGGAACAAGAAGCGTGACGAATAAGCCAGTTTTGATTTCTCCGTCCCTTTTATCCGCCGATATGGCGCGCTTGGGAGAAGAGGTGCGTGCTCTTGAGGAGGGTGGCGCTGACCGTTTGCATTTTGATGTTATGGATTCCCATTTTGTACCCCAGCTCAGTTTTGGGCCCGATGTTTTAAGAGCCCTTAGATCATGGACCTCTCTTCCTTTTGATGCCCATCTGATGGTTTCTCAGCCTCATTTCCTTGTAGAGCGTTTTTTGGAAGTGGGGGCAAAAAGTATTATTTTGCATTTAGAAATTAAAGAAGATTTAGAAAAGCTTTTAAAGGGCATCAAGCAAGGTGGATGCGAGGCAGGGCTTGCTTTGAACCCAGAAACCCCTGCCAGCGCTATAGAGCCTTTTCAAGATTTGCTCGATTGGGTTTTAGTGATGACGGTTTATCCAGGCCTAGGAGGACAGCCCTTTCTTGATGGTATGGAAACAAAGATCAAAGCTTTGGAGGAAATGAAGAAAAAAAGTTCTTTTAAAATTCAAGTGGACGGGGGCGTTTCTTCTGAAAATGCCCGACGTTTGAGGCTTATGGGTGCAGATGTTTTAGTGGCAGGGACTGCCATTTTAAAGAATTCTTCTTATCAAAAAGCCATTGAGACTTTAAGATTTTCTTAGGAATAAAGAGAGGATAAAAGCTTTTAAAGGATTTATCTTCACAGAATTGGGGATATGCTTTAACAATAAGAATCTTGAGTAAAAACTTTTGCAACAAGAAGGCACCCAGATTTTGGGGCGCTTTTAAAAGCTTTTTTAGACGTATTTTTGAGGTAGAGATGATTTTAAATTTTTTCCGTCGCGCGTTGGGATCTTCCAATGAACGCTATGTTAAATCCCTTCGGCCTTTTGTGGGACGGATTAATGCTCTTGAGTCCTCTATTGAGAAATTGACGGATGCGGAACTGTGCCAGCGAACTTTTTGGCTGAAGGGGCGTTTGCAAGAGGGAGAAACCCTCGATGATATTTTGGTGGATGCCTTTGCGACGGTAAGGGAAGCATCGAAACGTGTTTTGGGGATGCGTCATTTTGATGTCCAGCTTTTAGGAGGTGTTGCCCTTCATCGCGGGGTGGTGGCTGAAATGAAAACGGGGGAAGGAAAAACTCTTGTCGCAACTTTGCCTGTTTATTTAAATGCCTTGACGGGAAAGGGCGTTCATGTTGTCACAGTGAACGATTATCTGGCCCATCGTGATGCGGAATGGATGGGGAAACTCTACCAATTCTTAGGGCTATCAGTGGGCAGTATCGTTCATGGTCTCACAGATAATGAGCGCAGAGAAGCCTATCGATGTGATATCACTTATGCCACGAATAACGAGCTTGGGTTTGATTATCTTCGGGATAATATGAAGATGCGTCTTCAAGATCTTTGTCAAAGACCCTTTAATTACGCTATCGTTGATGAGGTGGACAGTATCTTGATTGATGAGGCGCGCACGCCTTTGATTATTTCGGGGCCTGCAGAGGAATCCTCGGATCTTTATGGGAAGGTAAACGACTTAATTCCCCTCTTGGATGCTGAAGATTTTGAAAAAGATGAAAAAAGTCGTTCCGTGACCTTAACGGAATCAGGTGTTGAAAATATTGAAAAATTGGTCAAAAGTGCGGATCTGATAAAGGGAAATGCCCTTTATGACATTCAAAACACATTACTTGTACATCATGTAAATCAGGCCTTGAAAGCTCATAAAATTTTTGATCGAGATATCGATTATATTGTCAAAGATGGAAAGGTAGTCTTAGTCGATGAGTTTACAGGCCGTATGATGGAGGGCCGTCGTTATTCCGATGGTCTACACCAAGCCATTGAGGCCAAAGAGGGTGTTAAAATTGAAATCGAAAATCAAACCCTTGCCTCGATTACCTTTCAAAATTTCTTCCGCCTTTATCCCAAACTCGCAGGTATGACGGGGACCGCTATGACGGAGGCCCTCGAGTTACAGGAAATTTATAATCTTCGGGTTGTTTCAATCCCGACAAATCATTTGATACAACGAAAAGATCTTGATGACGAGGTTTACCGTACCTTTGAGGAAAAGCAAGCGGCGGTGATTCGCTTGATTAAGGAGCGTCATGAGAAACAGCAGCCAATTCTTGTGGGAACGGTCAGCATCGAAAAATCGGAAGTTTTTTCAAGAGCATTGAAGGCCCACCAAATTCCCCATAAGATTTTGAACGCGCGAAATCACGATAAAGAGGCCCTCATCATTGCGGAAGCAGGGGCTCCCGGTGCGATAACGATTGCCACTAACATGGCAGGACGGGGCACTGATATTGAATTGGGTGGGAATGGCCGCATGCGTTTAGAGAGGGCTCTTGAGGGTGTCGAGGACCCTGAGGAAAAGCAGCGCATTGAGCATGAGATTCGGGAAGAGTTAGCGCGTCAAAAAAAGATTGTTCTTGAAGCAGGTGGTCTTTTTGTGGTGGGGACGGAGCGTCACGAAAGTCGGCGGATCGATAACCAGTTACGGGGACGTTCTGGTCGTCAAGGAGATCCTGGGTGCTCTCAGTTTTTTCTTTCCCTCGAAGATGACTTAATGCGTATTTTTGGGTCTAACAAATTGGATGAATGGTTAAAAAAATTGGGGCTTCAGGAGGGTGAATCCATTACCCATCCTTGGATTAATAGAGCCATCGAAAAAGCGCAGCAAAAGATTGAGGCGCGTAATTTTGAAATTCGCAAGCATTTGTTGAAGTATGATGACGTCATGAATGATCAACGAAAAGCGGTTTACTCTCAGCGCTATTACTTGATGGCTAAGGACGAGCTTCAGCAAGAATGTGGTGAAATGCGCACAGCGGTCGTCCAAGCGCTTTTAGAAATGGCGATCCCGCCTCAGAGTTATTCTGATCAGTGGAACGTGCAAATGTTGCATGAAGAAGTTCTGAGGATTTTTGATTTGGATCTTCCTTTTCAAGAGTGGTCTGAAGAAGATGGAATATCTTCCGAGGTGATAGGTCTGCGCTTGAGCAAGGCGATTGAGGAGACTTATCAAGAAAAAGAGCATCGTTACGGATCGGAAATTGTGCGTATGGCAGAACGTAACATGCTTCTTCGCTTTTTAGATCAGGTGTGGAAAGATCATCTACATTCTTTAGATAATTTACGTCAGGGGGTTCATTTGCGCTCTTATGCTCAAAAAGATCCTTTGAATGAATACAAAAGAGAAGCCTTTTCTCTTTTTGAAAGCATGCTTAATTCTGTTGCAGAAAAAATTACAGAATTTCTTTTTCATTTTCAGACACAACCGGAATCAGCCCAAAAGATTTTAGAGGCTCTTGTGGATGAAGATGATGTGTTTGAAGATGTTGCTTATAACCGCACAGAAGACGAAGGCTCTGTTTTAAAGGGGAAAAATTCCTTTAAAGGGATGAGCGCAATAGGGGCCTCAGAAATTTCTCGGAATGCTCCTTGTCCTTGCGGCTCGGGGACCCGATATAAGAATTGTCATGGCAAGCTTTAGCCTTTATCGCGATGCTTAAGGGCAAAACTAAAAGGGATGAGAGCGATTGGGGAGGCGTGTTTTTTCATCCCGATGGCAGGGGATCTTTTTTGGGATAAACTTTCCTGAATTAGAAGAATTCCTTTCTCAGATAACGGAAGTGAGATCACGATCATCTTTTTTGGGAACTCTTTGGGGACTAAACTGTCAAAATTCTCTCGCGTTAATCTTAAACGAGATAGAGAAGAATCCACCATTAAAAAGGGGTGGTCATTTTTTAAAGCAAGCTCAGGAATAAGAGTCTGGGGTGAAAGAACCATATCTAGCAAAGATAATCCTTTATCCTGTAAAATCTGAAGCCAGATCTTCAGAGCAGGGGCTTGGGTTACAAATAAATTCCCTGATTCATGGGTAACGCCCAAGGCATAGGGAACTTTTTTTAATAAGCTGCTGAGACGGCTTTCCATCATTTGGGGTGACAGTTTTGTGAGAATTGTTTGGGGTCCTGGATCGTTTAAGGGATAATTTTCCGGTTCTAAATCAATGGATGCTAGGATTTCGTGTCCTTTTTGATGGAATTTTTTAGCCCAGTCACTTGCCTTTG
>CAZGKG010000002.1:0-5709 GCA_964525615.1 uncultured Rickettsiales bacterium
ATCCGCAAAAGGAGGAGGATGTTCCCAATTGACGTTGGATGACGGATAAATTCCCCCCCATGATGACGCCTTCTAAACAAGATGGTGTGCTTTTTTGGAAAGGAGCAGGAACCTCCCATTCATAAATTAACTGGGGCGTTTCGCCCTTCAAAAGAGCAATTAATTGGCTTAATGAGGGAGTAGAATCCCTCAAGGAAATCCCCATAGGTCCATGAAGACTGGGCCAGCCATTTAAGGCGGCTTTGTGTAAAAGGTAGGTGGCGTCACTAAATCCTATGATGATTTTAGGTTTGTTGGCTTTTTTGAAGGGATCCTCACCGATTGTTTCCCATTGCCTTAAAATATCTAAAGCGCCAAAGCCGCCTCTTAGGATTAAAATGGCTTCACAATCGGGGTTTTCAATTGCTTCTGAGAGGGCTTGAGCCCTTTGTTCTGTGGCGTTTGAATAGTAGTTGTGGTAAGAACTTTGGGGGCTTAAGGACCCATAAAATTGCGCCCTAAGTCCATTAGCGTCAATTTTTTTTATAAGGGTTTCGATCAGTGCCTCAGAGAGTTTGACTCCTTCCCTTGAACTGGGGCAATGATTGAAGGGAAGAGCGCTGGGTGCGACAAGGGCGATTTGGCTTCCCTTTTTTAAAAAAGGCCACTTGCAAAAGAGTCTTGCTGGTTGCATTTTTTCCGGTTCTTTGGCTCTATCTGAGCATAAAAAATTGATGCCCTCTTATTTCATTCATAAGAGGGCAAGGATAAACTATTGAAAATTTATCATAAAAAAAGGCTTTAGAAAATTTTTCTAAAGCCTTAATTGAAAAATAAAGAAGAGGTTGAGGAGGTTATGCTCGCGCCATCCGTCGGCTGATTTTATCCTTAAGGATTTGAGACCCTCTAAAACTTAAACTTTTTCGTGCCGTAATAACGGCGTCTTTTCCGGTTTTAGGGTTACGTCCTAAGCGTTGTTTCTTTTGGTGCACAATAAAAGTTCCAAAGGAGGAAATCTTAAGAGAATTTTTTTCCATAAGGCTGTTAAAAACTTCCTCAAGGATCGTCTCTAGTAAAAATGAAGCCTTTATTTGAGAAAGCATGAATTGCCTTGAAAATGTTTCAAGAATATCCATACGGGTAAGGGTTTTTGTTTGACCAGAGGATGCCATTTTATTTCCTTGTAAAACTAATTTTATCTTGGATTATTTATATCAGAATAAAAGTAAAAAAAATTTTTAATGGAAGTTCATTTTTCTTTTTATTTTTAAGCCCCTTGTTTTTTTTGGTTTTTTTTAGGCTTTAAAGAAAGAGGGTAAAATTTTTAGATTTTTTGACCTCTGTTGCGTCTCAGATTTTTGAATGGTAACTTTCAGTAATTTTTGGGTCCTTTTTTTAATGCGCTTTGCGTGAGCTTTTAGAAAGACTTATTATGGGGTCTGCTCTTTATCTTATTGGAACCCCTATCGGCAATCTTGATGATATTTCTTTAAGGGCCTTGAGGATTATGAAGGAAGTTTCTTGGATTGCCTGTGAGGATAAACGGGTCAGTCATGTGTTGATGCAGGCTTATGGGATTAAAACGCCTCTCTTATCCTACCATGAGCATAATGCCACCCAGCAGCGTCCTAAAATTTTAGAGGCTTTAGGTCGTGGAGAATCTGGCGCCTTGATCAGTGATGCGGGTATGCCTCTGATCTCAGATCCTGGGTATAAATTGGTTGAGGCCTGTTTAGAAAAAAAATTTTCTGTTTCTGTGATTCCTGGACCTTCAGCTCCTTTTGTGGCACTTTGTTTGTCAGGCTTGCCTTCGGATCGCTTTTTTTTTCAAGGATTTTTGCCCTTAAAAACGAAGCTACGTTGTCAGATTCTGGAAAAAATGCGGTATGTCTCCGCAACCCTTATTTTTTTTGAAGCACCTCATAGGATTGAGGAAACGTTAGCCGATCTTCTCAAGGGTCTGGGAAATCGTCAGGCCGCTTTATGCCGCGAGCTCACAAAAAAATTTGAAGAAACCCGCAGAGGGACGCTTGAGGTCCTTTTAGAATCCTGTCGAGAGATTCCACCACGGGGAGAAATCACTTTAGTTGTGGAGGGAGCTGCTGAAGTTGAGCTTCCTGATCAGGCCTCTCTTGAAAAATTGATCGAAGGGACCCTTCGTCATCTTTCTTTTAAGGAAACTGTCGGTTTTGTTGCTCAAGAAACTGGTTTTTCACGGGGGGTTGTGTATGAAAAAACCCTGAAGATTTTAGATCGAAAGGGATCAAATACACCATAAAATTGTGAGTGTTTTCTTGAGGGATGCGCTTCTCTTGGCGAGAGATCCTCTTGTTGTTTATAATGGTGACCAAAGGTCAAATAGGAGATAAAAAATTTATGGAACAAGCAGGATCGAAAGAGACAACCCTTCTGATTGTTGGAGCGGGACCTGCAGGTTATTCAGCAGCTATTTATGCAGCGCGCGCTGGCTTGAAACCTTTGATGATCCGAGGGGCAGAACCCGGAGGGCAGCTTATGCTCACAACGGATGTGGAAAATTATCCAGGCTTCAGAGCGCCTGTTTTAGGCCCTCAATTGATGGAAGAAATGGAAAAACAGGCTCTTCATGTGGGGACTGTTTTTGCGGAAGATGAGATTCTTTCGGTGGATTTTTCCTCTTCACCTCTTTCTTTTGTTGGAAGAAAAGCCACTTATCAAGCGCCGGCCGCTGTGATCGCAACAGGTGCTTCTGCCCGATGGCTGGGACTTGAAAGCGAGACTTTTTTTCGGGGATTTGGTGTGTCAGCCTGTGCTACTTGCGATGGATTTTTCTTTAAAAACAAGCGAGTGGCGGTTGTCGGGGGAGGAAATTCGGCGGTGGAAGAGGCGCTTTTTTTGACACGTCATGCGCGAGAGGTTTTTCTTATTCATCGTCGTGATTCTTTAAGAGCCGAAAAAATTCTTCAAGAACGTCTTTTAAGTCACCCCCATGTAAAAATAATTTGGAATAGCGTTGTGGAGGAAATTGTTGGGGTTGAGGCTCCTATGAAATCTGTGACGGGGGTGTGTTTGAAAAACCTGCAGACGGGGAATTGCGAAATTTTGGAGGTGGATGGTGTGTTTGTGGCGATTGGCCATACGCCCAACACCGGGTTTTTGAAGGGGTCTTTAAAATTGGATACAGAAGGATATATCGTAGGACAGGGCCCTGGAATGCATACAGAGGTTCCAGGAATTTTTGCCGCTGGAGATGTGCGAGATAAAGTGTATCGCCAGGCGGTGACAGCGGCTGCTCAAGGGTGTATGGCGGCTCTGGACGTACAAAAATTTTTTCTGGAACAGGATATTTCTGTTTAGATGATTTTGGGCGTTGGAACGGATCTTGTGGATGTCAGGCGTATTGAAAAGTTGCTTCACCTTTATGGGGAGCGCTTTTGGAATCGTGTTCTCAATCCCCAAGAGCGGGCCCTTTTGAAAGAAAATTTTTCCTCATGGTCTGCCTTACTTCTTGCTAAACGATTTGCCGCCAAAGAAGCCTGTTCGAAAGCCTTAGGCACAGGAATTTCTGCTGATTTATCCTGGCATGATATGACGATTGTTCATGGGCTTGGAAAACCTCCACAAATTTTGCTTTCGCCGTTTTTTTTAGATAAAATTCAAAAAAAAAGGGGATGGACAGATTTGATAAAGCTGGACTTAAGCCTTTCAGATGAGTACCCTTATGTTTTAGCTTTTGTTGTGCTGTCGCGTAATTAACTTCAGGAGATCTTGTGAAGCAAAAGGGAACAACATCCGTTAAAGAAAACATCCGCTCTCTTTTAGGCGTGCTTGTCATTGCTTTGTCTATTCGAATCCTTTTGATCGAACCTTTTAATATTCCTTCGGGCTCAATGATTCCTTCTTTGTTGGTGGGGGATTATCTTTTTGTGTCACGATTTATTTATGGGTACTCCCGTTTTTCACTTCCCTTTGGGTATCATCTTTCTTCTCCAGAGGGGCGTGTTGCTCAATTGAGAAAACCCAAACGAGGGGAAGTTGTCGTATTTCGCTTACCTTCCGACAATAAAGTGGATTATATCAAGAGGGTCATTGGCTTGCCAGGGGATCGTGTCCAAATAAGGCAAGGAATTATTTTCATTAATGATGTTCCAGTTCAGTTAAAAAAAGTTGGCCCTTATAAGAAAAAAGCTGATGAAAATGGCGGGATTGTTGAGGCGACCTTGTACGAGGAAACCCTTCCAGGGGGGATTCAGCATCTGATCATAAAACAACATCCCTTTGGAGAGGCTCCTTTAGATAACACGCCTGTTTATACGGTTCCTGAAGATCATTATTTTGTCATGGGGGATAACCGTGACGGATCCTTGGATAGCCGTGTGCTTCATGCAGTCGGTTTTATTCCCAATGATCATCTGATTGGACGAGCGGAAGTTTTGTTTTTTTCTACCGATGGCACATGTCGGTGGTGGGAGATTTGGAAAGCTTTTGGCGCTACTCGTTGGGGACGTTTTCCCCGACTGATCGATTAGTGTAATTGAGACATGAGAGAGGGAATTGAAAAACGTTTAGGATACAGCTTTCGTGACCCTCTTTTGTTACAGGCGGTTCTTTATCACCCAAGCCTCTCAAAACTTAAAGGCACCTCCCCCTTTCAACGATTGGAGTTTTTAGGAGATCGGGTTTTAGGTTTGGTGATTGCTTTGTGGCTTTATGAGCTTTATCCGGAAGAAGCAGAAGGGCCTCTGGCGATTCGCCATAGTGCTCTTGTTAATCGTGAAAGTTTAAGAAACGTGGCGGTCGTATTGGGTTTGCAAGAGGTGGTTCAGTGTGATCAGCAAAAAGGTTCTCCCCGTCTTTACGATAAAATTTTAGCTGATAGTTGTGAGGCTTTATTGGGGGGTCTTTTCCTGGATGGAGGATTGGCTCTTGCGACCCGGAAAATTAAAAAATGGTGGACTCCTCTTCTAGAGGACCAGAAGGATCTTCCTGTTAACGGGAAATCTCTTTTGCAAGAATGGGCTCAAGCGCGTCAGAAGCCTAAGCCTGTGTATGAACTCCTAGAGATTTCAGGTCCTCCCCATCAGCCTACTTTTAAGGTACAGGTTCTTTTGGAGGGGTATCCCCCTGTTGAAGGTCTGGGGGTTTCTCGGAAAAAAGCCCAACTCAAGGCCGCTGAGGCCCTTCTGGAACTACTAAATAGGGAGTCCCATCCATGAATTCTTCACCATCTTGTGTCCCCCCAAGTGTTCTGCATGAATTTTTTTCCTACCTTTTTCATGAGATTATTTCACCTGTGAGTTCCTTGTTGACGGGAATTGATTTGCTTGAAGCAGAGCAAGCCTACTCTCAAGAGTTAGTCGATATTTTGAAAAATTCTTCCCAAACCTTAAGGGCGCGTCTTGAGTATTTTAGAGCGGCATTGGGTGGGGGAGGGCTGGCCCTGTCTCTTTTGCAAGTGCAAGAGCTTATGAAGAAAATGTGGGGGGCAGAGTCCAATCCTCCTGTGATCTTTAAAACTACTGTGGAGATTTTTCCTCGTGGTGTGGGGCAGAAAGCTCTTGTGTTGGCGCTGTGTTTGGCCCAAAGGAAAAAATGGGGAGATCCCCCGAGTCAATTGATTTATGGGCAAGGGGCTTTTTCAGCAAATCTTGGTGAGTCTTTGATGTCTTATGAAGAATTGATTCCTTATTTAAAAAAATCGGATGCATCAAATCTCCTTAAAGCCGATCCTTCTACTTTTTTATTAGAGAT
>CAZGKG010000002.1:5809-23249 GCA_964525615.1 uncultured Rickettsiales bacterium
TTTACAGTCTTTTGACTCTTAAATAAAAATTAACCGGAAGGATTTTTCCATAGGTCGATCCTTCTACTTTTTTATTAGAGATTTTACAGTCTTTTGACTCTTAAATAAAAATTAACCGGAAGGATTTTTCCATAGGTGGAAGCTTCAATAAAGGTGTGTTAGGGTGATTTTTTCCCAGAAAAAAGAGAGGATATCAGCTGGATGGCAACGGAAAGTTTCGATCTCATCATTATTGGTGGTGGACCTGGAGGGTATGTTTCAGCAATTCGTGCCTCTCAGCTAGGTCTTAAAACCGCTGTGGTGGAAAAAAATCATTTGGGAGGGGTCTGTTTAAATTGGGGATGTATTCCCACAAAGGCTCTTTTGAAATCTGCTGAGGCCTATCATCAGGCGTTGCATTTGAAAGATTTTGGGATTCAAGTTAAGGAACTGTCTTTTGATATCAAGGTGATGGTGGATCGTTCTCGGAAAATTTCTGAGACCTTAGCCAAAGGTGTTCAGCATCTCATGAAAAAAAATGGGATTTGTGTTGTGGAGGGGCATGGTCGTTTAAACACGAAAAAGGGTGATCAGTGGCAGGTGAGTGTCATGCCCTCTTCTGGTGCAACAGAAAAAATCCTTCAAGCACCTCGTGTTATTTTAGCAACGGGAGCTCGGGCTAATATTTTGAAAGGCTTTGAACCCGATGGTCAGGTGATCTGGACCGCAAGAGAAGCCATGACGCCGTCGGAGCTTCCTAAAACTCTTGTGGTGATAGGTTCAGGAGCGATTGGCCTTGAATTCGCAAGTTTTTATCAGATGTTAGGGACGCAAGTGCATTTGGTAGAGCTTCAAAAGCAACTTTTTCCTGTAGGGGACCTTGAGGTTTCTGATCTGTTGCGTAAGTCTTTTGAGAAAAGAGGCATTTTTGTTTACACAGAAACAATGGCTCAAAGCTGGAAAAAAGACTCAAAAGGCGGGTCTATCACCCTTCAAACGCCCCAAGGATCTCAGGTTATTCAGACGGATCATATTCTTTTAGCAACGGGAATTGTGGGGAATGTTGAGGATCTTGGTCTTGAGAAAACCCACGTCCAGATCGAAGGGAGTCATATCTTAACCCATGGGGTATGTGAAACCCATGAGGTCGGAATCTATGCAATTGGGGATATTGCTGCGGGTCCTTGGTTGGCCCATAAAGCGAGCCATGAGGGGATTGCGTGCGTGGAGCATATCGCCTCCCAAGGTGTCAAAGAACATCCAGTTCGTCTGGATTTGATTCCCAGCTGTGTCTATTCCACTCCGCAAATTGCTAGTGTAGGTCTTACGGAAGCAGAGGCTCGGACGAAAGGTCATGAGATGCGTGTTGGGAAATTTCCTTTTTCTGCCAATGGAAAGGCCTTAACTCAAGGGGATACTGATGGTTTTGTAAAGGTGCTCTTTGATTCCAAGACGGGAGAGATTTTAGGGGCGCACCTGATTGGTCCTGAAGTGACAGAACTTATTTCCAATTTTTCTTTGGCCCAAACGTTGGAGGCGACAGAGGAAGATTTGGTAAATTGTGTCTTCCCTCATCCGACTCTTTCGGAATCTTTGCATGAATCGATTCTCAATGGGCTAGGACGCGGCCTTCACTTTTAGAGTTTTTTGAGAAGGAG
Organism: uncultured Rickettsiales bacterium; assembly: GCA_964525615.1. Taxonomy (GTDB): domain Bacteria; phylum Pseudomonadota; class Alphaproteobacteria; order Holosporales; family CAZGKG01; genus CAZGKG01. Next base: position 7,447 of record CAZGKG010000002.1, read on the forward strand.
GGGGGGGCACGGCTTCTAAGCTGCGTGCCTCCTCCTTAATGAGAACTGGAATGCCTTCTCGAACGGGATAGGCCAGTTTTGCCATGAAGCTGATCAGCTCTTGGGTTTCTGGAGCATATTGTAAGGGACCCTTTGTGACAGGGCATACAAGAAATTTTATAAAATCTTGATCCACGGATTCACCCTCTCATCAATTAAATCAACTTATGATACTCTTTTTTTTAAAGAGGACCTAGTCATTGTGAAGGGTATGAATTTAAATCAAGAAACTTTTTATTGTTCTGTTGAAGAGATCCATTGGGGTAGGAGGCTTGATCTTTTTTTAGCCCAAATGACAGGGATGAGTCGTTCTCGTATCCAAGGGCTTTTGGCTCAAGGCCATGTCTCTCAAGAAGGCGTGGTTCTTTCAGATGCCTCTTTAAAGGTGAGAAGCGGACAGATCTTTGTGGTGCGCTGTCCTGAGCCGCGGTCTTTAGTTTTGACGCCAGAACCAATGAAGCTTAACATTGTTTTTGAAGATGAGCATTTGGTGGTGATTAACAAACCGCCTCATTTAGTGGTACATCCAGGTCCAGGCCACGAAACAGGTACCCTTGTGCATGGTCTTTTAGCCCTTTGTGGAGAGACTCTTTCCGGTATTGGAGGCGTTAAGCGTCCCGGGATTGTGCACCGTCTTGATCAGGGAACGAGCGGTCTTATTGTGGTGGCGAAAGATGATGTGACCCATCAGGGATTAAGTGCCCAATTTTCTGATAAAACCTTATTTAGAGTTTATCATGCCTTTGTATGGGGTGTTCCTTGTCCTTATGAAGGAACCATTTCTTTGCCGATAGGGCGTCATCCAAGACATCGACAAAAACAAGCAATTGTGGCTCGTGGGAAACCCTCCGTCACCCATTACCGTGTTTTAAAGGTTTTGGAAGGGGGGTGGATCAGCCAAGTCAATTGTCGTCTTGAAACTGGGCGAACACACCAAATTCGTGTTCATTTGCAATCTTTAAATCATGGTCTCTTAGGTGATCCTCTTTATGGAAGGATGCCAGGTAACCTTCCTATTGCGCTTAAAGAATTTATGAAGACCTGGCCCTTTAATAGACCCGCCCTTCATGCCCAAGAGCTTTCCTTCACGCATCCTTTCTCCGGTGAAACCATGCATTTTACCACTTCATTACCCGGAGATTTGGAATCTATTTACAGGGTTTGTCAGTCCTTGAAACAGAGGATGTAAGATCGTTTTTTAGATTGTCACAGCAGCAATCTTTTGAGGGGGCTCATGAGAGAGAACATCATTTTCGGATTTTGAGGGGATTGCAATTCCTTCAGGATCCCTTAAGACATATCCCCGTCCCCAGACCGTCTCAATATAATTTTCTCCATTAAGGGCATCGGCTAACTTTTTCCGGAGCTTACAGATAAAAACGTCGATAATCTTTAATTCTGGTTCATCCATACCGCCATAAAGGTGATTGAGAAAAACCTCTTTGCTTAAGGTTGAGCCCTTCCGAAGCACCAGAAGCTCAAGAATTGCATATTCTTTTGTGGTTAATTTAAGAGGGACCTGATCAATATCTGCAAGACGTGTTTGAAGATTTACCGTCAGGCGTCCGACACGAATCACCGATTCCGCGTGCCCTTTTGAGCGACGGACGATTGCTTGAACACGGGCGAGAAGCTCGCTTTTATTAAAGGGTTTTGTGAGATAATCGTCTGCTCCAAATCCCAAAGCCTTTACTTTGTCTGAAATTTCTTGCAGGCCTGAGAGAATTAAAACGGGTGTTGACACTTTTGCGGCACGCCAACGACGCAAAACCTCATACCCATGAATGTCGGGGAGCATAAGATCCAGTATCATGATATCGTAATCGTAAAGCTTACCAATCTCAAGGCCATCTTCCCCAATAGTAGTTGCGTCACAAATAAAACCCTCTGCGCGTAATGTAAGCTCGATCGTTTTCACGACAGAGGAATCATCCTCAACTAAAAGGACTCGCATCCCTGTTTCTCCTTGTTTTTTATATTGTTTTATAAGCTGTTCTTTAAAAGAAGTTTAATCTTCTTTTAGCGTTTTAAAAAAACCTTCCCTAAAACATCATACTCCCTTATTTGCAGGAGGATGACGTTTTTGTTTTTGTTTTTTCCGTCTTATCAGATTTATCCTTAAAGCGTCTCCTTTTGTTTGAGATCCTTGAATCGATTCCTGAGATTTTTCGATAAAAAGTTTCTCTTCTAAAATTTCAAAACCTCCCCAAGTGTTCATGATCTCTTTCCTTTATTCTTTAGCAATCTTTTCCTTAATCTTATAAAAAGATTTTTTATTCGTTAATAGGCTTAAAGTTTTTTCTTATAGAAAAATTTTCTTTTGTCTAGAAAGTTTAAATAAACGCCGAAGGAAAAACGATCTCCCCTGTGGAAACCGTGTGTTTATCCCCTAACTCATCTTTTATGACCAAGGCCCCAGTGAGATCGATATCTTCAAATGTTCCCCATAATTCCTCTTTCCCCTTACGGAGGATAAGTTCTTGATGGAGTCCCCAAACATCCTTTAGCCATAACTCTCGAATTACTGAAAACCCTTGGCTTCTCCAGAGTTCTAACAATTCTGTGAGCTTTAAACAAAAGGAAGATAAGAATTGTGATGGTCTTAAGGAAGTGCCTGTTGTGGCAAGAGCAGTTGCTGGGAAATCTGTTGTAGGAGGATATTGGGCGAGATTGACCCCTACACCCCCCACCACCCATTCAGGATGTTGAAGGAGACGGGTAGATGTTTCTGTTTCCAGGAGAATTCCTGCGACTTTTCGTCCATAAAGCAAGACGTCGTTGGGCCACTTATACGAAATTTCTGCTTCTTGAGGGCAAAAAAAAGAAAGGGTTTGACCGATAGAGATTGCCAAAATAAAACTGAGAGCGGTGGCTTCTTGAAGGGAGCACTTGGGTTTAAAAAGAATGGAAAAGGAAAGGTTCCCTGGAAGGGAAATCCATTGCTTTCCTAAGCGACCTCGTCCTTTGGTTTGACGAGAAGCCAGGACGATTGTCCCCTCAGGGGCTCCTTTTTTTGCAAGAGCATGGGCTTCATCCATAGAGCTAGGAAGAAGATCAAAAAAATGTAAAACGTAGCCAAGCGGTAAAGGAAAAGGATCTGTCACAAAACCCCTAAAATGCCGTCTCTATTAACGATGATAAGAACGGAAATAGAAGACCAAATCCAAACGTTATGATGAGTATTATAAACAAAATAAATTGATTTTGAAAAGACAAATCCCATCTCTCTAAAATTTCAGAAGAGGTTTCATCACGTTTTTCAAAATACATCATTTTCACGATGCGTAGATAATAGTAACAACTGATCACTGAACTTAAAACCGCAATACTGGCGAGGAAAATATGTTCTTGGACGAGCACGAGAAGAACGTTCAGTTTCCCAAAAAAACCTCCTAAAGGAGGAATCCCTGCAAAGGAAAACATCAATCCTGCCATTACAAAAGAAAAGACAGGAGCACTTTGTGCTAACCCCTTAAGTTCTCGTAATTCCAATCCTGATCGTTCATAGTTTTTTTTCAAAATCATCAAGAGAGTGAAGGAGAGAATCACCATCGGCATATAAACCATTAAATAGGAAAGAAGCGCTGTAAATCCTTTCGATCCCCCCACAATAACAGCACAAAGAAGATAACCCATATGGGTGATTCCACTATAGGCGAGAAGGCGTTTAAAATTTTTTTGAGCCATTCCCCCAAGGGCGCCGATCAGCATGGAAAGGCCTGCTACAAAACCTAAGAGATTTTGGAAAAAATGATGAACGCTTGAAAAAGGGCCTTGGAAAAGACGAAAAAGAACAAAGATTGAAACTAATTTCACGCAGGAAGCGAGAAAAAGAGTGGTCGGTGTTGTGGATCCTTCATACACATCGGGTGCCCACATGTGAAAAGGTACAAGGGAGAGCTTGAAAAAAAGTCCTCCCAAGATAAAAATAATTCCAAGAAAAAAATAGGGAGGAAAAGACTGCCAACTGCTGCCGCTTTCTAGAGAGAGAAAAACAATGCTGTTAAAAGTATGGAAATCGATTGTCCCAACAGCGCCATAAACCAGGCTGATACCAAATAGAAAAAATCCTGCCGCAAGAGATCCCAAGGTGAAATACTTGATACCTGCCTCAGACGCTAGGAAGGACCGTTTATCAAAAAGGACCAAGATATAAAGGGGAAGTGTTTGAAGCTCAAGTCCTATAAAAAGCACAAGAAAATCATTGGAAGAAATCGCGAAAAGTCCGCCCAAAAGAGACAAAAGCATTAAAAGCGGATATTCAAAAACAAACTGAAACCTAAAAATCCATGAAATCGCCGAGAGGGAAAAAACCCCTAAACTAGTGAGAAGAAGAACGATTTTAAAAGAACGGATCAAGGGGGTAATTTCAAGTGCTTCTTGGAAAAAGATAATTTGTTCTGGCCCTAAGATTACAAGGAGGAGAATCCCTAAAAGAATCAAGGTGTTGATTTTTAAAAATCGCTTACTATCTTGTTCTTTGTTTTTTTTGTAAAAAAGACAGAAAATTGTTCCAAGGAGGATGCTAGCGCTTAAAAAAAATTCAGGAAGAAGCGATAGAAAATCGCTGGTTGAGAACATTTTAGTGTCTCCTTTTGTCGTTTGCAAGATCGAGAGAGCAACTCCATTGTTCTTGCTTTTCTTGAGATATTGTTTTTTCTTTCATCACTTTTAAAATTTTAAGCACAGAGGGTTCTATCATTTCTAAAAGAGGTTTGGGATAAAGGCCTAAATAGATCACTAAAATAATGGGGGTTGCTAAAATAGATATTTCACGATATTTCAAATCCCGCAGTGCTGAGACGGAAAAGGAACTTTCTGCTCCAAAGACTACTTTGCGATAAAACCACAAAGAATAAAACGCCCCTAAGACCATTCCTAAAGATGCAATTGCTGCATAGAAAGGTTCTACTTGGAAAGTTCCAAGAATTACTAAAAACTCTCCGATGAAGCCAATTGTGCCTGGAAGCCCCACAGATCCTAGGATAAATATCATTAGGGAAAAAGCGTAACCGGGCATTTTTTGAACAAGCCCCCCTAAAAGAGCCATGTCTCGTGTATGAAAGCGTTCGTAGATCATACCGATGCACAAGAATAGTCCCCCACTGATAATACCGTGACTAATCATTTGAAATAAGGATCCTGTGACGGCGGTGGGTGTCATTGCAAAAAGGCCCAATGTCACAAAGCCCATGTGGGCGACAGAGGAATAGGCGATGAGCTTTTTAATATCTTTTTGGACTAATGCAACGCAAGACGCATAAAGAATCGCTATGACACTGAGCGTTAAAACAAGCGGCGCAAAAAACTGACTTGCGATGGGAAAAAAAGGCAGAGAAAAGCGTAAAAAACCATATCCTCCCGCTTTTAGAAGAATGCCTGCCAGTAGGACAGAGCCAGCTGTTGGTGCTTCTACGTGGGCGTCGGGCAACCAGGTATGAAGGGGCCACATAGGTACTTTGACGGCAAAAGCAACAAAAAAGGCCAACCACAACCACAGTTGATCCTGATAGGAAAAGTGATAGGCGCTTAACTGCTCAATATCAAAGGTGCTTGTTTGAAAGAAGATGTAGAGAATCGCAAGTAAAAGAAAGACAGATCCCAAGAAGGTGTAGAGAAAGAATTTCAAGGTGGCATAAATCCGCCGTTCTCCTCCCCAAATACCAATAATAAAAAACATAGGAATCAAGAGGGCTTCAAAAAAGATATAGAAAAGAAGAAGATCTGTTGCACAGAACATCCCCACCATGAGGGATTCAAGGACAAGAAAGAAGGCCATGTACTCTCGTACATTTTCTTTGATGGCGTCCCAACTGACAAGAATTGCTAGAATCGTCAAAAAGGTTGAGAGCACCACAAAAGGTAATGAAATGCCATCGACGCCTAAACCGTAATTCATCTGAACAAAAAGCCATTGGAAACTCTCAGAGAACTGAAGCCCTTCTTTTGTGGTATCGAATTTCAACATGAGATGTAGACTCATGAGGAAAGTCACACAACTGGCCCAAAGGGCGACAAAACGGGCATTTTTTGCGACCTGTTCTTTAGATCCCTGAATCGAAAACAAAACGATTGTGGCGAGAAAGGGAAGAAGAATGATCGAGGAAAGCCAAGGAATTGCGGGAAACATCGATAAAATTCCTTAAAGGTAAAAGTATTTGATGATAAAAAAAGCCCCTCCCAAAAAACCTAAAACAATTGCGAAGGCATAGTGATAAAGATAACCAGTCTGAAGATAAGAAATACCTTTTGAAAAACATTCCGTCAGAAAGGCTAAGCCATTGGGGCCCAAACGATCGATCCCCCGCATATCACCTTTTTGCCAAAAAAAGTTAGAAATTTTTAAAAAAGGATTTACCAAGATCCATTGAAAGAGTTCGTCAAAGTACCATTTTTTGAAAAAGAAAAGATAAAAAGGCTTCCATTGTTTTGTAACAAAATCAGGGAAAGAAGAGTGCTTGAAGTAAAAGAAAAAGGCAAGAAAAATACCCGAAACTGCCACAATAAGGGGGGTAGATTCTACAAGAAAGGGAGCGTGTTCTGATGCTTCAAGGATGATTTTCTGGTCTGGAAGCGTAAAAATAACAGAATGAAGCACACTTCCTTCCCCCATAAAAAACGAATGGAAGAGGGCGCCGGCAAATAACGCTCCCAGAGATAGGAAAAAAAGAGGTCCTAGCATAATAGGAGGGGACTCGTGGACATGGCCCCAGACTACGGGGTTTGCCCGTGGTTTTCCGTGAAAAGCAAGGAACAACAAACGCCAACTATAAAAAGCCGTCAGAAAGGCGCTGATAATTCCTAAGGAAAAGGCAATCAAACTTTCGGAAGAGGCTGTCGACCATAGGGCCATTAAAATTGCATCTTTTGAATAATAGCCCGCAAAAAAAGGAATGCCTGCCAAAGCCAAATTTCCAATCCACATGGCGGCATAAGTAAAGGGGATCATACGCCTTAACCCGCCCATCTCTTTGAGGTCTTGTCCACCTGAAAGAGCATGAATCATAGATCCTGCCCCTAAGAAAAGGAGTGCTTTAAAAAAGGCATGGGTTGTGAGATGGAACATTGCGGCACCATAGGCAGATACTCCGACCGCCATAAACATATAGCCTAATTGACTACAGGTAGAATATGCAATGACCCGCTTTACATCCGTTTGGGTGCAGGCAACGGTTGCAGCAAAAAAAGCTGTGCATCCTCCTAAAAGTAAAATGACTTGTCGCACTTGAGGAGCGTACTCTAGTAGGGGAGAAAGTCTCACCATAAGAAAGATTCCAGCCGTCACCATGGTGGCGGCATGAATTAATGCGGAAACGGGAGTTGGTCCCTCCATCGCATCAGGAAGCCATACATGCAATCCTAATTGGGCGGATTTCCCCATAGCTCCCACAAAAAATAGAGCACAAATAAGCGTCAAAGTGCGGATCTCTCCCCAGAAGGGAAGATGGACTTTATGAGCTAAAAGAACGGGTATTTTTTGAAAAATTTCTTCAAACGAAAAAGTTCCGAGAATACAAAAAATAAGACAAGTGGCCAGTACAAAGCCAACATCCCCGATCCGATTGACCAGAAAGGCTTTCATAGAAGCCTGACAGGCGCTTTCACGATCATAGTAATAACCAATTAGTAAGTAAGAGGCGACACCCACCCCTTCCCATCCAACAAAGAGTTGTAACAGATGAGGTGCTGTGACAAGCAGCAGCATACAAAAGGTAAAGAAACTAATATAAGCCATAAATCGGGGAATAGAAGGATCCCCCTTCATGTACCCTATGGAATACAGATGCACCATCAATGAAACGCTTGTTACAACTCCCACCATCACACCGCTTAAAGCATCTAGGTGGACACCCCAAGACACATGAATGGTGCTTGTTTCAAGAAAAGTGAACAGGTGAAAGGAAGCTTTTTTCCCCAAAATACATGTTTGGTATACAACAAAAAATGCTGCGATCGTGGCAACGGTCATACAAAGGCAGGTTAGTTTTTGAGCAAGTCGTTCCTTTTGCGTCCAGGGCATTAAGAGTCCAACGGAAGAGGCTCCCACCAAGGGGCTTAAGAGGGCTAAAAGAATAGAGAGTTCCATTCTATTTATCCTTTCATCAAGGGTTGGTCATCCAATTCAGTTGTCTCTTTTCCTCGGTAATAGACGACAAGGATTGCAAGACCAATCGCTGATTCCGCTGCTGCAATAGCCAAAGTAAAAAAGCAAAAAACTTGTCCCATGTAATCCTCAAGGAAGTGAGAGAAAGCAACAAAATTTAAATTTGCTGCTAAAAGCATCAATTCAATGGACATCAGTAAAACAATGATATTGCGGTAGTTGAGAAAAACTCCAGAAACCCCAATTAAAAAAAGCAGAGATGAGACGACAAGGTAATGGGTGAGGCCGATATCCATTATCCAACTCCCTTTCTTAGAGGTACAGAAACCATCTGAATACTATTTTTTCCGGTCCGCTGTGTCTGAGCATGTATATTTTGTCTTTTTGCATCTTCTCGATGTCTTAATGTTAAAAGAATTGCTCCAATCATAGCGACGAATAGAATAAAGCCCGCCAGTTGGAAGGCAATGAAATGATGGGTGTAAAGTAATTCTCCTAGAATGTGAATGTTATTTTGATTGCTTTGAAAACCACTCAGAAGCCCTTCATCTACGAGCTCCCCGCTATCTCTCAAGAGGAGATATAAAACGCCCATAAAAGCTAGAACGACTGTACTGGCTAAAAGGCGGTAAAAAATATTTGTGGGACGAAGGCGATTAAAATCGACGCCCAACATCATGACCACAAACAGGAAGAGAACGGCAACAGCTCCCACATAAACGACGATCAGAATCATCGCAAGGAATTCAGCCCCCGCCATCAGAAACAGTCCGGCACAGGAAATAAATGTTAAAATAAGGGAAAAAACCCCATGCATCGTGTTTTGAAAGATGACCACAAGACCTGCAAACAGGATTGTAAAAAAAGCAAAAAAATAAAAGAAAAAAGAGGTGAGCATTTTTTACCTCTCAACGGTAGTTTTGTTCAATGCGCACATTTTGGGCTAACTCCTTTTCCCAGCGTTCTCCATTATCTAAAAGCTTTTCTTTTGTGTAAAAGAGCTCTTCCCTTGTGTAGGTGGCGAATTCGGTATTAGGACCTTCTATAATTGCGTCCACAGGACAGGCTTCCTGGCAAAGTCCACAATAAATACATTTTGTCATGTCAATATCGTAGCGCGTTGTTTTTCGGCTTCCGTCGGCGCGTACTTCTGCTTCGATGACAATCGCTTGTGCTGGGCATACTACCTCACAAAGTTTGCAGGCGATACACCGTTCTTCCCCATTGGGGTAGCGGCGTAAGGCGTGCTCTCCTCGGAATCTTGGGGAAACAGGACTTTTTTCATAAGGATAGGCAAGGGTTACTTTTCTCTTAAAGAAATACCGTAACGTCAGCCCCATTCCTTTCAAAATTTCCCAAAGAGCAAAGGAGAAAATTTTTCTTCCCATTGTGATGTAAAAATCACGAGAGGTTTTTGTTTTAGGGGAATGATGCAAAAGAGGTTTTTTTGATTTCATAGGCCTCTCCAAGACACAAGTACTGTTGCTGTTAGAATGACCCATACTAAAGAAAAAGGAAGGAAGACTTTCCATCCAAGACGCATCAATTGGTCATAACGAAAGCGCGGAAGAGTGGCGCGAACCCAAAGAAAAAGAAAAAGAAAAAAAGAAATTTTCAAAGCCATCCACACAAAACCAGGAATGCTAATGAAGGGCTCAATTGCAAAGGGAGGAAGCCAGCCTCCCAGAAAAAAGATGGCGCCAAGTGCGCTCATGAGGATCATATTGGCATATTCTCCTAGAAAGAACATGGCAAAACTCATACAAGAATATTCGACATTGTATCCTGAAACCAGTTCTGCCTCTGCTTCAGGCAGATCAAAGGGAGCACGGTTGGTCTCAGCTAAAGCTGAAATAAAAAAGATAACAGCCATAGGAAAGTGAGGCACCACAAACCAGACATTTTTTTGCGCCAACACAACGTCGGTCAACCTCAGAGATCCTGAGCATAATAAGACCGTTACAATCACAAGGCCAATAGAGACCTCATAGGAAATCATTTGGGCTGCAGAACGGAGTCCTCCAAGCAAAGCATAGCGAGAATTACTGGCCCATCCTGCTAAAACAACGCCATAGACTCCTAAGGAAGAAAGGGCAAAAAGATAGAGAACACCCACATTAATATCACTTAGAACCATTCCCTCTCCCCAAGGAATTGCGGCCCAAGCAGAAACACTTAAAGTAAAGGTAATAATGGGCGCAAAAAGAAAGAGAAAGGGGCTGGCATTTGTGGGAATAATGAGTTCCTTAAACATCAACTTTACAGCATCGGCCATTGGTTGTAACAGACCAAACGGCCCCACCATATTGGGTCCTTGGCGTAACTGCATATAGCCAATTACCTTTCGTTCAAAAAAGGTGAGATATGCCACTGAAATTAAAAGTGGTAAAAGGATCAAAAGGGTTTGTCCTAGAAGTTTCAGAAAACCCAACCCATAAAAGAGGAAAAGTTCATAAGTCATGATTTTTGGCTCCCAATCCTTTGAGAGGTCGTCTGACTTTCTTCACGTGATTGGGTACAGGCAGCCATCACCTTCGAATGGCGACTAATGACATCTGTCATATAAAAATTAGAAAAAGCAGGAAGAAAAGCCTCTTCTAAAAGCTGCTCTTTTATTTCAGAGGAGAAGGGGACCCAAGGGGTGGGAGAAAGTCCTTCGCTCTTAAAAAGAGGGTTTTTTTCCACGAGATACGCTGCTAACTCTTCAAAGGTTTTGTAAGCGAGTTTAATCTCTAAAGCTTTTGCAATGCCCATGAGAACCCAGCGATCTTCTTTTGCCTGGCCAGGTGGAGGGGCGGCTTGGTAAGCCCGTTGGACCCGTCCTTCTGTATTGACATAAAGACCTTGTTTTTCCGTATAGGCAGCCCCAGGAAGAATCACATCAGCCATAGCCGCACTCCTTTCCCCATGGTGTCCTTGGTAAATTAAGAAGGTTTCCCCCATTTTTTCTAAAGCAAGCTCATCCGCTCCCAGCAAAAAGAGCGCTTTGATTTCACCGGTTTTACAGGCTTTCAGTATTCCCGCTACGTCTTTCCCGCCCTTTCCGGGGACAAGACCCAAATCTAATCCGCCCACCCGAGAGGCAGCTAAATGTAACACATTAAAGCCACACCAATCGGTTTGGATAACTCCAAATTTTTCTGCAATCAGAGCGCAGGTTTTTAAAATTCCGGCGCCATCTTTGCGACGCAAGGCCCCTTGTCCGATAATGAGAGCTGGATTTTTGGCATTTTTAAGTTTTTTAGAAAGGGGATGTTTTCCCGATAAAATTTCTGAAAGCACCAGAGGGGAGTTTTCGTAAAAAGTGGCAGGATAGGTTAAATCCACTTCCGGTCCAATAACCCCGACTTCCAGTCCTGTGGTGACATAATTTTTTCGCAGACGTGCATTCAAGACAGGAGCTTCTTCGCGAGGATTGCTTCCGATAATCAACACAAAATCGGTTTTCTCAAGGCCTTCAATTGTGGTGTTAAAAATATAATGGGACCTTGAGTCAATGGAAAGTTTTGCTCCGTCTTGGCGGCAATCAATGTGAGGTGTTCCTAATGCATTGAGAATATCCTGAAAAATCGACATCGCTTCGACATCCATCAAGTCTCCGACAATGCCTGCAATTTGATTTCCGGACAGTTTCTTTAAATGGTTCTCAATATGGGAGAATGCTTCTTCCCAAGAGGCTTCTTGGAGGATCCCTTTACGATTCCTGACGTAGGGACGGTCGAGACGTTGTACCTTGAGACCATCACAGGAGAATCGTGTTTTATCAGAAATCCATTCTTCATTTACTGCTTCATTGGGTAAAGGAAGGACACGCATAACCTCTGGTCCTCGTGTGTCAACACGAATAGCGGATCCTACAGCATCCATCACATCAATTGTTTCTGTATGAACCAATTCCCAGGGGCGTCCACGATAGGCATAAGGTTTTGATGTCAGAGCGCCTACAGGGCACAAATCAATCATGTTGCCCGAAAGCTCAGAGGTCAGAGATTTTTCTAAATAGCTTGTGATTTCTGTGTGCTCTCCTCGATGGATCGCTCCCATTTCGGGGACACCTGCGACTTCTGTAGAAAAGCGTACACACCGGGTACAGTGTATACAACGATTCATAGAGGTTTTTATCAGAGGGCCCAAATTTTTATCAACCACAGTTCGCTTGTAAAAGGAAAATCGGCTGCGATCGCGTCCATAAGCCATTGTAATATCTTGTAAATCGCACTCACCGCCTTGGTCACAAATGGGGCAATCGAGGGGGTGATTGATCAGCAAAAATTCAAGGGCTCCCTGGCGGGACGTGCGGGCCATTTCGGTGGAGGTGTGGACGACCATTTGGGGGGAAACCGGCATGGCGCAACTTGCCACAGGTTTCGAAGAGCCCTCCACCTCAACTAAACACATTCGGCAATTACCCGCAATTGAAAGACGTTCGTGGTAACAGAAGATGGGAATTTCAATCCCTAAAAGGCGTGCCGCTTGGAGAATTGTTGTTTCTTCAGGAACTTCAGTTTCTTGGCCATCAATGATAACTTTAACCATTGCTTTTCCCTATCTTCCCGAAATGCTTGGACGGGTTTTATGATTTCCTTGCAACCGTTTTTCAATCTCTGGTCGAAAGTGACGAATCAGCCCTTGAATGGGCCAGGCCGCCGCATCGCCGAGGGCGCAAATCGTATGACCTTCAATTTGATGGGTGACTTCTTCCAGCAAATCAATATCTTCCGAACATCCCTCTCCCTTTTGAAATCGCAAAAGCATCCGCCACATCCAGCCGGTTCCTTCTCGACAGGGGGAGCACTGGCCGCAACTTTCGTGCATATAAAAATGCGCAAGACGAATGATGGCTTCTAAAATATCGGTACTTTTATCCATGACGATTACTGACCCTGTTCCAAAATAGGTCCCGGCCTTTTCTAGGCTTTCATAATCCATCAAAACCGTTTCGCAAACGTCCTTAGGGATTAAGGGAACAGAAGATCCTCCAGGAATGACGGCCAACAGATTATCCCAGCCTCCTCTGACACCACCGGCGCATCGTTCAATCAGTTCTTTCAGGGGGATGCTCATGGCTTCTTCGACATTACAAGGATCATTGACGTGACCCGAGATGGAGTAAATTTTAGGCCCTGTATTGTGGGGACGTCCTATAGAGGTAAACCAAGTACTTCCACGTCTTAGAATGGTTGGTACCACAGCAATTGTTTCGACATTATTTACAACTGTAGGACAGCCATAAAGCCCGATAAGGGCAGGGAAGGGAGGTTTCAGTCGGGGCATCCCTTTACGCCCCTCTAAACTTTCCAGAAGAGCCGTTTCTTCTCCGCAAATATAGGCACCTGCGCCGCGATGAACCGATAAATCAAAAGTAAAAGAACTGCCTACCGCCTTTTTTCCCAAAAGACCTGCATCATAAGCTTCTGCAATCGCCTCTTCCAGGCGTTTTGCTTCTGCGACATATTCTCCTCTGATGTAAATATATCCTCGTTGGGCGCCAATGGCGGAGGCGGCCAGAAGAGATCCTTCAATTAATTTATGAGGTTCATTCCGCATAATTTCGCGATCTTTACACGCACCAGGCTCACTTTCGTCAGCATTAATGACTAGGTAGTGAGGGCGCACTCCATCGTAGGGGGGAATAAAAGACCATTTTTTTGCTGTCAAAAAACCAGCGCCACCACGCCCTCTGAGCTCTGAAGCTAAAACTTCTGCGATGATTTTTTCGGCTCCTAGGTGGAGTAAGTCTTTTGTACGATCCCAATCTCCTCGAGAAAGGGCGCCTTTGAGAGAGCTATCGTCCTCGCCAAAGAGATTTGTAAAAATTCGATCGTGAGAGGCAAGCATCCTTAAGGCTCCTTCCTCTCTGTCTTCTGCGATAAAGATGCCAAACAGGCTTTTGAAGATTGGCGTCCTTTTAAAGACCCGGAAATAGGTTTTTTCTTCTTTTCTAGAAGTGTTAAAATATTTTCAAAAGAGGATGGGTCGAGATCCTCATAGTAATCGTCATTAATTTGCACAATGGGGGCATTTGCGCATGCTCCTAAACATTCCACCTCCATTAAGGTAAAAAGACCATCTTGCGTGGTTCCGCCAGGCTCAATACCCAATTTTTCTTTGCAAACTTTCAACAAATCATCACAGCCATTCAGCCAGCAGGGAGTTGTACGGCAGAGTTGAATTAAATGTTTTCCTCGGGGCTGAAGGTTAAACATTGTGTAAAAACTGGCCACTTCGTAAACCCTCATGGGAGGAACATTCAAAATACGGCTAATCTCTTCAATTGCCTCTTGGGAAAGCCAGCCCTCGTTTTGATCTTGGGCCAGGTGCAAAAGAGGAATGAGGCCACTTTGTTTGTGGGCTTCTGGATAATGCGATAGAATTTCTTCAATTTTTTTTTGGTTGATTTTTGTAAACTCAAAGGGGGTTTTGCTCATCGATCGATCTCCCCAAATACAATATCAAGAGAGCCTAGAATGCTGGGGACATCCGCTAACATATGACCTCTCGCCATTGCATCCATCGCCTGTAAGAAGGCAAAACCAGGAGGACGAATTTTACACCGGTAAGGACGATTCGTGCCATCTGAAACAAGGTAAACGCCAAATTCGCCCTTAGGGGCTTCTACCGCTGTATAGGTTTCTCCTGCTGGGACGTGGTAGCCTTCGGTATAAAGTTTAAAGTGATGGATGAGGGCTTCCATCGATGCTTTCATTTCCTCTCGTGACGGGGGAGAGATTTTGTGGTTTGTTGTCATGACAGGGCCAGGGGGTAAATCTCGTAAGCATTGCTCAATAATTTTAATGCTTTCTCGCATTTCGATCACGCGCACCAGATAGCGATCATAGCAATCGCCTCTTTTGCCTACGGGGACCATAAACTCCACTTTGTCGTAGGCGTCATAGGGTTGACTACGTCTTAAATCCCATGCAACGCCAGAGGCCCTTAAGACAGGTCCTGTGAAGCCCCATTCAATGGCGTGATCGGGTGGTACAACCCCAATATCAACAGTCCGTTGTTTGAAAATTCGGTTTTCTGTGAGGACCTCCTCCATGTCGTCCAAAAATTTTAAAAAGGGAGAACAAAAATTTTTAATGTCCTTCGTTAAACCTTCAGGAAGATCTTCATGGACTCCGCCTGGACGAAAATAGTTGCAATGCATTCGTGCCCCTGAAACCCTCTCACAAAAGTCCATGAGCTTTTCTCTTTCTTCGAAAGCCCACAAAAAGGGCGTCATGGCACCCACATCAAGCGCAAGAGCGGGAACGTTTAAAAGGTGATTAAGAATTCTAGAAATTTCCGCAAATAAAACGCGAATGTACTGGGCTCTTGGAGGGGGAGTAATCCCTAAAAGTTTTTCTATCGCAAGGGCAAAAGCATGCTCTTGGCAGAGGGGAGAGACATAGTCAAGTCGGTCAAAATAGGGAAGTGCTTGAAGATAGGTTTTGTGCTCAATGAGTTTTTCGGTCCCGCGGTGTAAAAATCCAATATGGGGATCTGCCCTTTGAACGATTTCACCGTCCAATTCCAAGAGTAGCCGAAGAACTCCATGAGCTGCGGGATGCTGTGGCCCAAAATTCAGAGTATAGGTTTGAGGGTTTTCCGAAGACACATTATCCATGGGCATCTCCTGAAGCAACGTCCTTTTGTAAAACCGTTGATATTCCTT
>CAZGKG010000002.1:23259-23784 GCA_964525615.1 uncultured Rickettsiales bacterium
CGATAGGCTTGTGAAAGTTTTACCGGTTCCGATATAACCTTTTCTTGAAGGGGGTCATAGCGGACTTCGACATATCCCGTGAGGGGAAAATCTTTTCGCAAAGGAAATCCTTCAAAACCATAATCCGTCAAAATTCTTCTAAGACCTGGATGCCCCGTAAACTCGATTCCAAACATATCATAGGCTTCCGATTCCCACCAATCTGCACAAATAAAAACAGGTGTTGAGGAGGAAATTTTCTGGTCCAATTGTAGGGGGACTTTTACCCGAATGCGCGTGTTATAAGCAAGACTTAAAAGATGATAAACCACCTCAAAGCGTATTGGTTTTTTCCCTAAATAATCCACAACACACAGATCGATTAATTGGCTAAAAAGAAAGGCATCGTGTCGTTTAAGAAAGCCGAGAGTTTCTAAAATCCCCTCAGGAGCCACCTCTATATGAAGCTCTTTTAAGGAGATAGACCACCTTTTGAGGAAAGACCCCAAATGTTTTTCTAAAACAGCAATTTTCTCAGGAAGTATT
>CAZGKG010000002.1:23794-25295 GCA_964525615.1 uncultured Rickettsiales bacterium
TCCATAGGTTCGTTTTGCTGTTAAAAATCATTTGGATTTTATACACGTAATATCCGATCTCTTTTAACTTTGCGTTGTAATTCAAGAATCCCGTAAACAAGAGCTTCTGCCGTTGGTGGACATCCTGGAACATACACATCAACAGGGATGATACGATCACATCCTCTGACGACAGAGTAGGAATAGTGATAATAGCCGCCACCATTTGCGCAAGATCCCATAGATAAAACCCACCGAGGTTCTGCCATTTGATCGTATACCCGTCGAAGAACAGGCGCCATTTTGTTAGTCAGAGTGCCAGCGACAATCATTAAATCCGATTGTCTGGGGCTTGGGCGAAAGACAACGCCAAAACGATCCAAGTCATAACGAGGTGCGGCTGCTTGCATCATCTCAACAGCACAGCAAGCCAATCCAAAGGTCATAGGCCACAAAGAACCTGATTGGGCCCAACCAATCACCTTATCAAGTTGGGTGAGTAGAAACCCATGTCTGTGAAGCCCACCATCCATTGATTTGAGCAACGCATCTGGGTCGCTTGCATCAAGGGGAACAGCGCCAAAATCTTCGGGGCCTTGAGCCCAGTTGGGCTGAATGGAGGAGGGGGGAGGCTTTTTTCCTATTCCCATTCTAGGGCTCCTTTACGCCACTCGTAGACAAATCCAACGGTTAAAATCAGCAAAAAAATCATCATAGAGATGTATCCCCAAAAACCAATTTGCTCAAAGGCAACTGCCCAGGGAAAAAGAAAGGCGATCTCGATGTCAAAGATGATGAACAAAATGGCCACCAAATAAAAACGCACATCAAATTTAGCGCGTAAATTCCCAAAGGGGTCAAAGCCGCACTCATAGGTAGAAAGCTTTGCTGGATCTGGGCGACGCTTTCCTAAAAACCAGGAAAGAAAAGTCATTACACATCCAATGATCAATCCCAAAACAAGGAAAAAGAACAAAGGAATGTATTCTTGAAGACTTTCGACAAGAGAGGAATCAAACCATTTATACATCGAAGGATATTCTCCGGTTGGGTTCAAAATCTTTCCATTGAGACAAGATCCCTATCCTGTTTGTACGCCTAAAGGAGTTAAAAGGTACTTAAAAAAACAATGAAGAAAATTAAGAAAATTTTAATATAGACTCTCGATAAATTCTAGATCCTTTTGATAAAAAATCCAAAATATCCTTATTTTTTAACCTAAAGAGTTTTTTTTGGATGGGATCAAGGAGAGATTTTGTTGGTGGGTAGTTTTTTGTGGTTTTTGTATTTTTAAATGAATTCTTTCAAAGAGTTTTTATAATTTTTTCGCAGACGCTTTTTTCTAAAAAAATTATTTTTTTCTTGTAGAGCTATTTTCCTCTTTTTTTCTTTGTGATGGCATCAGAACATTTTTTTAATGATACAATGAAAGTTTTTTCACATTTTATTTTGTGAAGGATAAGAGAGTTGTTTGTTGCTGCATCAATTTTTTTCTATTAGTGTTGAAGCAGGTACGGGGGGT
>CAZGKG010000002.1:25305-31425 GCA_964525615.1 uncultured Rickettsiales bacterium
CCCCCGGCTCCACCAAAGCGTTTCAAAAAATTTTTTTCTCATAGTAAATTTTTTTGTTTTTCCTATCTTTATTGAAAGTCTCTGATACGTTACGGTCCTTTAGATTTTGCTTGAGAAGAATTTTTAAGAAATATGTTAAGAAAAAGATTTGACTTTTGGACATTTGTTCCTTGGTTCATGGGAATGGGGGTTTTTTTTATTGTGGTGGGACCACGGGTCTTGCGTTTCACAAATATTGCCTGGCTTGGAGAAGGGGATCCTGCAGCTCATTATTTGGGTTGGGCCTTTTTTCGTAATTCTCCATGGACTTTTCCTTTGGGGCTTAACCCTGCTTATGGTCTTCAGTTCAGCAGTAGTATTTTGTTTTCCGATTCTAATCCTTTATTGGCTTTTATTTTTAAACCCTTTTCTTCTCTGCTTCCCTATCCTTTCCAATATTTTGGATTATGGATTCTTGCATGTTTTATGTTGCAGGCTTGGTTCGGATGGAAATTAACAGCTCTTCTTTCGAAAGATCGTTTTGTACAGGTGTTGTGTACGGGTTTTTTTCTGTTTGCCCCGCCCATGATTTGGCGTCTTTACGGTCACTTGAATTTGGTGGGTCATTTTTTTATTTTGGCGGCTCTTTATGGAGTGTTTCGGCCTCATTTTCATAACCGAATTCTGTTTTGGGGGGCTCTACTTTCCTCGGTCAGTTTGGTGCATCCTTACCTCTTAGTGATGGCCTTAATTTTATGGATCAGTGATGGTATTGGAAGGCTTAAGAAAAGTGAAATAATTCCTGCTCAATTAAAAAAAGAGAGATGGATTATTTTCTTCTTGTTGCTTCTTTCCTTTTGGCAGGCGGGTTACTTTATCCCTCAAAGAGGATTACTTTCCGGTGGATGGCAGGTTTGTCACATCACGCCTCTTTCCTTTTTGATGCCTCAGGGTAGTTCTTTCTTGTTAAGAGATTTGTTCTCCGGCTATTTTGAGGGGATGGTCTTTTTAGGAACAGGGATTATTTTTCTTTGCATCTGTTTTTTGACGACTTTTTTATCAAGATTTTCCGAAATTAAGCAACAAATAAAGCGCTTTCCTTATGTGTTTTTTTCGTTGGGGCTTCTGACTTTTTTTGCCCTTTCTAATAAAATTGGCGTCGGGGATTTTTCTCTGACTTACCCTTTGCCCCCTCTTATCGTTAAAATCCTTAGCATTTTTCGTGCCTCTGGGCGTATGGCGTGGCCTGCTTTTTACGCTATTTATTTTTTTGTTTTTTGGATGGTTTTGCGATGGTCTTCTCTAAAGGTGGCACGATTTTTACTTCTTGTCGCTTTGACTTTTCAAATAGTGGATTTTTATCCTTTTGTCCGACGGGAAATTCGTCCGCGATTGATGTCTAAAGCTTGCTCTACATGGAAAACCTCTTTTCAAGATCCGTTTTGGGAAAAGGCCTCAAAATACTATGCCAAGGTGCGTTGGATCCCCTCCGAGCTTCGTTCGCCCCAGTGGTTTCAATTAGCTTCCTATGCGGCCTTTTTTGGTTTACAAACGGATGCTGTTTATTTAGCTCGGGTCAGTAAAAATTCTTTATACCGATCATCGAAGGAAGAAAAGGATCGCCTTAGGGAAGGCCGTTATGAGGAGGATTCTTTATATTTTTTTAGTGATAAGGCCTTTCAAGAGGTCCTTTTACATTATGATGAATCAGTAGATGCGGTGTTCCAAATCGATGGATTTAATGTGTTAGCCCCTGGGTGGAAAAAAAAGATTTAGTCATTTACCATAAAGGCCTGGGGTGTTTTAAACTTTTTAAAGGGTTTTTTATGGGCTATGAAAAGGAAGAGAAAGTTGGAATGGAAAGGGATTTTTCTTCCCCTCTTGCAACCGCGACGCGCAAAGATCAACATATCGAAATTAATTTAAGAGAGAAGGTTGGCTCGGCTTTGTCCTCGGGGTTTGAGGAGATTCAGTTTTCTCATGAGGCTTTGCCCGATCTAGACTATCTTGAAATTGACACACGTCTTCAGTTTTTAGGACAAACCCTTCAGGCCCCTTTTTTGATTTCTGGTATGACGGGAGGCACAGCAAAAGCCCAAATCTTGAATGAACGTTTTGCACGAGCGGCCCATCATTTTGGGTGGGGCATGGCTCTTGGGTCAATGCGTATCCTTCTAGAGGATGAGAGTGTGTTACCCACCTTTCAGGTGCGTTCCTTCATGCCGTCACAGCCTCTTCTGGCAAATTTGGGCGCTGTACAATTGAATGAGGGGGTTTCCTTTTCCGATTGCCAGCGGCTTGTGGATTTAGTGCAGGCGGATGCTTTGGTCTTGCATCTCAATCCCCTTCAAGAAATTTTGCAACCGGAAGGAAATAAAAACTGGCGGGGATTGCTTCCTAAAATTGGAAAGCTGGTACGATTTCTTTCAGTTCCTGTGATTGTGAAAGAGGTGGGCTATGGTCTCTCGGAATCTTTGGTGAGGGCTCTTTTTGATGAGGGGGTCACAATTATTGATGTTGCAGGGGCGGGGGGGACGTCGTGGAGTCAAGTGGAATCTTTTCGTCAGTCGACGTCTTTTTCAAGTCGTCTTGCCGAGAGTTTTCGGGGATGGGGAATCCCGACTCTTCAGGCGATTGGCATGGCCAAGCGTGGGGCGCCTGAAGCCTTGATAATCGCTAGTGGTGGTATTCAGTCAGGGATTGACGGGGCAAAAGCCTTGCATTTGGGGGCAACCCTTTGTGGCGTTGCGGGTCCTTTCCTCAGGGCCGCCTCAGTATCCCAAGAGGCACTTTTTGAAGAAATGTCGCTTTTTTTATCTCAACTTAAGATTACGATGATGTGTACTAATTCTCGAACGCTTGATGATTTGTCTTCAGCAACCCTTGTTTCTAAGAGCATTTTTTGAGACTCTTGCCCCATCAGAATGAGGGATTTTTCTATGAGTATTTTCGAGCAAACGCTTCCTTTAATTAAAGAAACCTCTTCCTTGGTGGCTCTTGAGGCCTTACGTTCAGAGATTTTAGGAAAGAAGGGGCATTTGGGAGAGGCGATGCGGGGGTTGGCTTCCCTTGATCCAGAGGAGAGAAAAGCACGTGGAGAAAACCTCAATGCGCAAAAAGTCTCTCTTTTAGAGGCCTTTACTCAACAGAAAGAAGTTTTAGAGAAGGAGGCTTTGGAAAAGCGTCTTTTAGAAGAAACCCTTGATCTGTCCTTACCTTTATCCCCGAGGACGTTAAGAAGTGGGGGGCATCACCCCTTGACGGTGGCAACCCGTGATCTTTTGACGATCTTTGAAAAAATGGGATTTGGTGTGCGTCAAGGCCCTGATATTGAGGATGATTTTCACAATTTTACAGCGCTGAATATTCCCCCCTTTCATCCTGCTCGTGCTACCCAAGATACCTTCTATTTACCCCAAGGGCCCAAGGGAGAAATTTTTCTTTTAAGGACCCATACCTCTCCCGTTCAAATTCGCACGCTTGTTAGTGAAAAGACGCCTTTACGGATTGTTGTGCCAGGACGTGTTTTTCGTTCGGATTCGGATGCCACCCATTCCCCGATGTTTCATCAAATCGAAGGCTTGGTGATTGAGGAGGGGATTCATATGGGGCATTTAAAGGGATGCTTGGAGGAGTTATTACATTTCTTTTTTGGTCGGCCTGTACCTTTGCGATTTCGTCCCAGTTTTTTTCCTTTTACAGAGCCCTCCGCAGAGGTTGATATTCTTTGTGAGCGTCAAGGGGCTCAGCTAAAAATTGGGGAAGGAACAGAGTGGCTGGAAATTTTAGGATGTGGCATGGTACATCCCCAAGTGATTTCTAATTGTGGTTTGGATCCGAATCGTCATCAGGGGTTTGCCTTTGGGATGGGGGTGGAGCGCTTGACAATGTTGAGAGCGGGTGTGACAGATCTGAGACGTTTTTTTGAAAATAACCTTCGTTGGTTGGCCCATTATGGGGTTTCTTAAGAATCCCTGTCTCCATGAATGCAGGATATGGCGATGTTTATGATTTTTTTCTTAAAGCTCAAGCAGCTAAGCCATTGTTAAAAGGCATCTTCGATGGAGTCTAAAAAAACTTTAAGATCTTGGACAGGAATTGCAAATCCAACTCCCAAAGGTTGATCTTTATTGTTGAAGACAGCTGTTACAAGTCCGATAATATTTCCCTTCGTGTTCAAGAGAGCCCCTCCAGAACTGCCTGGTCCCAAAGGAGCGTCGATTTGAATCAAAGGATAAGGAGTTGTGGGAAGTCGACGTCTGATGCAGGAGATGACGCCTTTTGAGATACTTTGGGGTAATCCGCACAGATTACCAATTGCAAAGACACTTTCTCCCTCTTGAGATGGTGTTTGATCCTCAAGAGGCACAGGGGTGAGGTCTAATTTCCTCTCAGAAATCACCTGAATCAATGCCAGATCGTGGGATGGGTCCGTCTTTAAAATATTCCCAAGGGTTTTCGTGCCATTTTCAAAAACCACCTCAATTTTTTGAGCTTTCTTGAGGAGGGTCTCCCGGGCGGAAATTGCAACTGGAATGGGCAAAATTTTTTCTTGATAAGGGAGTTGAGGATTTTAGAACGTAAAGAGTCACAACAGCTTTTTTGGCTTTTGCGATAGCCTCGAGGTTTTCCCCCCGCAAGATATTTGGATGGAAGCAAAAACAACTAACAACCCAGAGGAACCTGAAGATTTTAAGTAGAGGTTTCAAGAAATCATTCCTGACATAAAAAAACATATCTAAGGGTTATTCCTCAATTCCCTAATCAGCTCTTTTAAAAAAGCTTGCAGATAAAAGTGTCTTTTGGAAAAATAAACGGTTTTTTTCAAAAAACAAAAAATCCTTTTTGGTCCTCTAAAAAAAATCATCCGGTTGTAAAGAAGAGGACTCAACTCGTTTTAATGTGCTTACGACTTCTTGCAGTTGTTTTTCTGTACAAAGCCCCAAAAGAACCGGGTGGCGTGGCTTAATTGTTGTGGTGTGAATATGAGTTTTTTGACGAATAGCTTGGACTGTTTTGGGGGTTGTACTGAGAAGCTTACAAATCTTGCTATCACTGAGGTCTGGATAATGTTTAATAATCCATGCGATGGCATCGGGACGATCTTGGCGATAAGCCCGTGGCATATAGCGTTTTTCTTTCTTTTGTTTGGAAAGCACAAAAGAAAAAGGATCTTGAAAATTTAAAAGAGACTTTTCATCCTGTTCGCAACGCTTAATTTCTTCTTGAGTCAGCTGACCGCTCATGACAGGATTTTGTCCTTGAAGAAAAACGCCCTCCTCTTGCCCATCCGCAAGCGCTTGGACCTCAAGCGTGTGTAACCCACAAGATTCAGCAATTTGCTGAAAGGTCAAGGAGGTATGGTCAATCAACCATACAGCAGTCGCTTTAGGCATCAGTGGCCGAAGTCTTTCGGTCTTTTTCATTGTTGTTATGTCCTTAGAAATTTAAAAATTTGAAAGTGCATAGCCATCGGCAGAGGCGCAACCTTCTGTTAATAACTTATTATCACCATAGATTGGTTCGGCATTCAAGGGTGTGCTTCCTTCATCTTTTCAAGAGTTCTTTAGAAGAGGGGTTTTTGCTCCCTGTGGGGCTCTTTTTAAGGGGGGTAGCTTCTCCCTAAAAGACTTTAAAGGCTCTCGAAAGATTCCCCCAAAATTCCCGAAAAAGTTTTTAGGGCTTAAAATCCTTTTAAAAGAGGATTTTTTAAGAAGAAGGGCGGTCTTTAAAAGGACCGCCTTTAAAAAGTTACTTGTAGATTAAGAGGGAAATAGAAGTGAGTGACGTGATGTAACGGTGGAAGAATTTTTTGTATAAAATTTCAACAAAAAACAAAATTAAAAATCAGGAGAAAAATAAAAAAGTTTTTTAAGAAAGAGCTGTTGACTTTCGTGGGGGATTTGATAAGTTCGTATTTGTTGATTGCGAGACTTCGGAATCCTTGAAAAGTTTATAAAGAGAGGGGTAAAGGGTCAGCGGACAGTGTCCGTCTGGTTCTTTACCTAGACAGTAAAAAGCCAGTTAATTTCTAAAAAAGATTAAAACAGGATGCATCTTAAGAGAAATTTTTAGGATGCCTTGAAGATCTCTTATTTTAATATGAGAGTTTGATCCTGGCTCAGAACGAACGCTGGCGGT
>CAZGKG010000003.1:0-446 GCA_964525615.1 uncultured Rickettsiales bacterium
ATGAGGAAGATTGAGCGCTTGAGCGACTTCCACTGCCGTTTGAGGCATGAGTTGCATCAAACCTAACTCACCAGCACCTCCCTTGATTTCTGGATTAAATCGGCTTTCTCGGTAACAAATGGCCAAAGAAAGAGCGCGTTCATTTTTTGAGAGATGAGAAGGTGTAGAAGGAAGAGGATAAGCTTTTCTCAAAAAAGGCATAGACGAATCTTTAAGCGACAGCGTCCGGGATAAGTCCACAGCGATATAGGGGTGAACTTGGGTAGAGAGTTCTGCAATCAGCTGTTTTTCTGCCCTGGTTTGGGAAGAGGCAGCAAGTGCGCTTAAGAGGCGCACAATGGAGAGATGCGCCGGTCGCTCAAGAGGTGCAAGAAGACGGATGGCACGCACTAACTGATTATTATTAAATTTTTTTCTTTCTTGAGCGCTGACCCTTGGCTTTTCTT
>CAZGKG010000003.1:456-30144 GCA_964525615.1 uncultured Rickettsiales bacterium
AACAAAAACAGCGGGCAGATAACAAGGACAAAAGCACCACAAAAAAAGAAAACGGAAAACGGCGGAACATTGAAATCCGGGAAGTCCAATAAGAAAGAAAAGACCGGAGAAACTGAGAAGAAAGAAAAGAAAAAACTGAAAAAAGCATTGCAAATCGCTGCGGTCGCTCTTGTTTCTGGCATGGCGCTATCGATCGTTTTCATCCTGCTCATTGACCATGAGGTGGAGAAAATAGGGAAAGGACATTTTTGAAGGGCATAACAGGCCCATTGCCCATAAAAAGTTGTTTTGTATTTGGCTGCTTTTTCATAAGCCTTTTCCGCCTTTTGGGGTTTTTTAAGGTCTGTGTAGGTGCGTCCCAGCCAATAATAAGCGCGGGAAAGACTAATAGGCGTTTTCACAACCGATTCAAAATTTTTAAAGTGACCCTCCGCTTGCAGGGGATCTTTAAGAAAACAAAGAGAAATCCAGCCCAAAAGCCATTCAGCTTCCGCATAATCAGCGCCCGCCTTTAATTCATGGGATATCAGGACTTTTCGTGCCCCTTGGGGTTTTTGAGCCTCAAGTAATTCTCGTGCAGCAAGAATCCTCAGTTTGTGGAACACCTGAGGATTCTTTAAAGGAGAGGGTAAGTGAAAGAAAATGTCACAAATTTCCCTATAGGCCTTTTGAGATTTAAGCCATTTTAGGTAAGACCACAACAACATCTCATTTTTTTGAAAAGAAAGCGGAAGATCTTTAAAGCATTTAGGGGAATTAGAATTTTTTTTCTTAAGAAATCCCAAAGCCGTCGTCCCATGGCGTTTTAAAGAGAGCGGAATTTTAGACAAAAGACGTTCTGCCCCTAGAATGTCTTCTTGAAAAACAAGCTTTTCAAAACGCAATGCATGGTCCCTTGAGTCTATAAAAGCACCTAAATGTGTGAAAAAAAGAGCTTCTTCATCAGGAACCATAAGGGTTTCCCGCCAATACGTCTTCGCCTTTTCCTTGGCTGCATGCTTTTGTTGGGTTGCAATCAAGGCCTTGATATAAAAAATTTTTCCTTTGGGTGTGAGGGGAGGATTTTTCTCAAAAAAGCTCACAAGAGTGTGAGGAGCAGGAGTATTTTTGACAAGATTCGCCTCGACTTTTTTCTGGAATGCGCCACAGCAGGGCCAGGTAGGATGACGATTAATAAAATCTGCCAGAGCTTCAAAGGAAGGAAATTGAGGAGCCCCTTTTTGAGCATTCAACCAAAAAATTAGGTCCTTAAGGAGAGGATCTTGGACGCTTTCATTTAAGATAGGAGTTGGGCTTGTCAAAATTTTTTTTAAAAGGGACTGTTGCGATGTTCCTTGAGCGATCACAATCTCTTTTGGAAAGATACAAAAAACAAAAGTTATTATCTTGCAGAGAAGGTAAGAGCGGGATATTTTCACAAAGAATTCCTTGAAAAACCTTGAAATAGTCAAAGATAAAAATGAAAAAAAATAACGAACTTTCGAAGAAAGTCCATCCTTTTTATGGCATTTTTGTCGCCCTCGCAACCCCCTTTAAGGGAGGTGAGATAGATGAAGAAAAGCTACAAACTCATCTTGAGTTTCTTTTGTCTGAGGGCGTTTCAGGGGTTGTTCCTTGTGGTACGACAGGAGAATCGGTGGCCTTAAGCCTTGAAGAACGGGGACGTTTGATTCGTTTATGTGTTGATTTTTTTAAAGGGAAAGGCCACGTAATTCCTGGTACAGGGGCAATGACAACAGCGGACGCGTTGACCTACACCCGTCAAGCCCAAGAGGCAGGAGCTGATGGTGCCCTCGTTGTCAGTCCTTATTATGTAAAGGCTGATCCTGAAGGAGTTAAAAAATACTATGAAACCCTTGCGGAAAAAACATCTTTCCCCTTGATTCTTTATAGTAATCCCGGTCGAACAGGCTTTGAAATTCCGGTTTCGTTGATTCGTTCTTTGGTGGAAAGCTGCCCTCTGATTATGGGGCTTAAGGATTCCTCTACGGACCTTACACGTCCTATGGCTTTGGCTTCTTTGAACCGTCCTTTTTCCCTCCTCTCTGGCGAAGATGCCACCTTCCCGGCTTTTTTAGCACAAGGAGGTCATGGAATTATCTCAGTAGGGGCCAATGTGGCACCTTCTCTCTACAGACAGCTTTATGAGGCATGGTGTCAGGGGGATTTGCCAACCTTTTCTCATTTAGGTCGAACTCTTTATTCCTTAAGCGAGACACTTTTTAAGACCCCAAGTCCTGGGCCTGTAAAGTACGCGCTTTCTCTTGAGGGATATGGAGGACCGGAAACGCGTCTTCCTTTAGCACCTTTGACGCCAGAGCATCGGGAAGAAATTCAAAAGGTTTTGAGCATCTTAAAGGAGCCTTCATGAGGAGAACTTTTTTATGGTTCTTTTGCTTTTGTTTTTTTTGCGTGCCCCACAAAGCGTCAGGACAGTCTCTAAGAAAGTCTGTTGTGCTGAGAGCAGCCTCTATAAGGGCGCCTGAGGTCAATGTCCGTAAGGGGCCAGGCATGCAATACCCGATTGTTTGGGTGCTTTTGTGTCCGGGATTCCCGGTCAAAATTGTGGCTGAATTTGGAATGTGGCGAAAAATTGAGGATTCTTTAGGAACGAAAGGATGGGTTCATAAAAGTATGCTTTCTTCTCAAAAAACCCTCTGTCTCAAGACGCAGCAGCTTCTTTATCAAAAACCTTTTTCCAAAGGTAAACCTCTTGCAATTTTAAGGAAAAGGGTTGTTCTAGACTATCTGAAATCGGAAGAAGACCTCCAAGGACGTTGGCATTATGTGCGGGTCAATAAATTAAAAGGGTATGTGCCCGCCGCTTCTTGTTGGGGGTTAGACGATCTGTCCCTCAAGGATAGAGACACTACCTCTGCATCTTCTGGATCGTAAAAGGAGAGTTAAACCCGCATCGGCATCAAAACATAAAGGGCATTTTCATCGCGAGAGTCCTTTACAATGGCGGGTATTGTTGCATCACTAATATGAATTTGAAAGGTGTCACCCTTTAATTGTTGGACAACATCCAGTACGTAACGCGCATTGAATCCCATCTCAAGGGAATCACCAGTATATTGAGCCGGGATATCCTCACAGGCAAACCCATTTTCTGGGCTTTGGGCTGAAAAGGTGATTCCTCCAGAATGGATGTGCATTTTAACAGCTTTTGTTTTATCTGGGCTTAACATGGAAACCCGATCAATAGCCTCAGAAAAAAGGCGCGTTTCCACATCAACGACCTTATCATTCCCTTGGGGGATGGCTCTTTGATAATCAGGGAAAGTTCCCTTGACAAGACGTGAGTACAAGATCACATCATTAACGCGAAAAGACATTTGGGAATTGGACAAGGAAACATCAATCACCGTATCATCAGAATCAATCAATTTACGTACTTCTGAAACGGTTTTACGGGACAAAATAGCGCCCGTCAGCCCTTCTGTATGGGGAGGAAGGGGAAGCCACGTGAGAGCAAGACGATGGGCGTCTGTTGCAACAGCTCTGAGATCTCCTTCGCAGGCATGAAAATAAATACCGTTTAAATAATAGCGTGCTTCTTCCGTTGACATGGCAAAGCGTGTTTGATCAATAAGACGCCGAAGCTCACCTCCTGTCAGCATAAAGGAATGGGTAATCTCATGGGTTGTCATGAGAGGAAAATCACTTGCGGGAAGTGTTTGTAGCGTAAATTGAGAAGGAGCGCACCTTAACACCAAACTCGATTGGCTGGGATTAAGTTCAATATCAATGGGGGCTTCATCCTTAAGTTTTCGAACAATATCGTAAAGAAGATGGGCTGAAATTGCGGTGGAGCCTTCTTTTTGGACAACGGCCGGAATGGTTTCCACAACGGTCAACTCTAAATCTGTGCCTGTGAGTTTCACCCGCCCATCAAAAGTTGCCTCCATCAAAAGATGGGTCAAAATTGGAACTGTCGTTTTTCTCTCCACAACATTTTGTTGATGAGCGAGGGATTTCAAAAACAAGCTTTTTTCTAAGCGAATATGCATTTAAGGACTCAGGCCATTTCCTTTACCATGACACTCTAACAACTCTCTTGTATTGTGCGCAAGAGAATCCATCGTTTGGAATAAAAAAAATTAAATTTTTATGTCTCTGGTACCTTAAGAGAAGCCTTTAAAAAAATGACAAGTTCTGTTAAGGCGGTGCTTTTTGTTTTTTGAGAAAGGAAATGATCCAAAAAAGGATTGATGGAATTTCCAGGAAGACCAGATTGTTCCTCCGTTCTATTTTCTTCGATTAGCCCCCCTAAAACAACTGTCTCACCTGATTTTAATTGAATGACCGAATCAATTTCACGCGTTTGCACAATGGGAATCTGGGAACGAATTTTGTTGTCTGAACGAATAGCGACCGCAGGATCGTCCCTCATTTCCACAACACGTGAAAGACTCGGTCTGAGGGTAAGGGTAATTTCTTCCGTCTCTAGATTAATAGAAGGCTGAACCATCATCATCAGTCCGATGGGGACCGTTTGCATCTGACTGACTGTTGTTTCTAAATCTGGTTTGTTATCAGAGGAAATTACCCGATCAATCTCAAGACGAAAGAAAACTTCATTTTTCGCAACCTTGATCACTGCCGGTTGGTTGTTAAGCACTGTAATACGCGGATTAGAGAGGGTTCTGACGGTACCAAACCGTTCCATCCAGGAAAGGCACGAAGAAAATTGAGGCGTTTGAATTTTCCAGGTAAAATTTCCAGGATCTTCCAGAAGGGCTCCCCTAAAATCAATACCAAGATGCCTCCCAAGAGAATGCCAATCAATACCCGTTTTAAAAGTGTCGTTTAAAAGAACTTCAAAAATTTTAGCTTCAATTGTCACTTGAGTGTGAACCAATTGTTGGAGTCGTTTAAGATAGTTTTCAACAAGTTTTTGTTGCTTTTGAGTGCCGTAAACCGAAAGAAGCCCTGCTTGTTTATGAAAGGCATAAGGAGCAGTCCTTTGAGAAAGAAAATTTTTTTGGAGTAATGGGACTCCAGGGGTGTCGCTTTTGCAGGAAGCTTTTTGAGAGATGCTCCCTTCAGGAGATCCGAGAAGTTGAAGGCTTCTTTGAGGAAGCTCATGAGGATCTTCCTCAGGAAGCAACAAATCCAAAAGAGGGGGTTTTTTAGAAGAAAACGCCTCTTGAATTAAAGGAACTTGGATTTCAGGTGGGTTTAAAATTAATTCCAGGTTCTGTTGTAGTTCACCCCAAAAATCCGCTGTGGCCTCTCCAGAAAGTCTTGTGTTGGAACTATTATCGCCCCCTTTTCCTTCTGGCGATGATAAAAGATTGGTGGTGATGTTGAGTTGGTTTTGGGTTTTCCGAGCACCTGATAAAAAAGAAACAGAGTGCACTTCCAGATAGGGAAGATCCTCTTCAATCATCAAGGTTCCTTGTTTTAGATAATAACGGGAGTGGGTTAAGTTACAAAGATCCTCAATAATTTCGATAAGAGGTTTTTGTCGTGCTTGATAGATTCCCCCCTTTTTTTCCTTGCTTTGTGCGTTAAGAGAAAAATTAAAGGGTCGCTTTGAGGTGAGTGTCTTAAAAGCGTCTGCCATTGTCACTTCTTCAGAGAAAGAACACGTCAGAGGTGTTTGAAACAAATCTGCCTTATCTTTTAATTTCAAGGAGTTGACAGATTTTTTTAAAGAAATTTTTTCAAAAAGAGAAGCTTCAAAATGAGGCAAACAAGAGGTTTTTTTGAGTCGAGGGCTGCAAGAAGAAAGAGCTAAAAAAATACCTCCTAGAAAAAAAAGTCGCATCAAAAAATTCTTTTCTGTTGTCTTTTAAGAATAAAAAAGTTTACTTTCATTACATAAAAGACAAAAATGACAAAAAATCAACCTAATTGACATTTTTTTTGATATCAGCAATAATTATAATACTTTTTTTGTTAGGTTTTTTTGACTTAAAATATCTTATTCTGCCAGATTTGCTCTTGGTGTTTTTTTTGCTTTTTAGCTTACTCTTGAAGGGGTTAGAAAGCACTTTTATGTCTCTTCATGGTATTTTTACATTTTTCACTATAAGTTTGGGGCTCAAAGTCAGTTATCATTTGTGGCGGAAAATTGATGGTTTGGGGTGGGGCGATGTCAAATTGTTAACTCTTTCAGGTTGTTGGGTGCCATTTGAAGAGATTGGGTTTTTCCTGACAATAATTGGAGGATGTGGTTTTCTGCTTGGGAAATACTGGAGGTTTTCTGGGCGAGGAGAGAGATTTCCTTTAGGAGCCTTAATTGTAGGTGTTTTAGGAGTGTGGATTTTGGTACAGGGAATAGAATAATGGCAAGTGGTTTAGGTGGATCTGTTTATGGCCCTTGCAGTGGCCAAAAACCAAGGTCTTTGGTTGTACTTTTTCATGGGTATGGAGCGAATGCGGATGATTTGATCCCTTTGGCCTATACTTGGGGGCCTCACTTACCTGAGAGTCTTTTTATTTCGTTAAATGCTCCTGCACCCCATCCCACCATGTCCTTTGGACGTCAATGGTTCCCAATGGACAATTTTGATTTGGCCCGTATTTGGGATGATGTCACCCATTTAGCCTCTCCTCTTAAGGTTTATTTAGATGAGACTTTAGCTAAAAATGCTCTCTCCTATCGAGATGTTGTGTTTGTAGGTTTTTCCCAAGGGGCTGTTGTTGCACTTCATGAGGCCCTTTATATTTTAGATGTGGCAGGTGCTATTAGCTATTCGGGATTTTTGGTGCCCCATTCTCATGGCATGCCTCCAAAATCAAAACCTATTTTATTGGTGCACGGAGATTGTGACAATGTATTGCCAATTAGTTTTTTAAGTGATGCTCAAAAAATTTTAAAGGAGGGGCAAGTCCCTTTTGAAGCGTGGGTTTGCGAGGGTTTAGGCCATGGCATTAGTCCTTTTGGGCTTGAAAAAGGACGTGTTTTCTTGCAGCGTGTTTTAAAAGCCCATCCGACAAAAATATAAGGAATCATAAAATGACACAGCCTAAAATAGCCCTTTTAGGTGCCGGAAATATTGGTGGTACACTTGCTCATTTAGCGTTGCTCAAACGCCTTGGATCGGTCGTTCTTTTTGATATTGTGCCTGGTTTGGCCCAGGGTAAGGCTCTGGATCTTTGCCAAAGTATGGGCCTTGAAGGAGGCTCGGCTTCCCTTGTGGGAACTGATTGCATCTCTGATATTTCTTGTGCCGATGTTGTTATTGTGACGGCCGGTTTCCCTCGTGCTCCTGGCATGAGTCGCGATGATCTTTTAGAGAAAAATGCCAGTGTAATAAAATCTTTAGGGTATGAGATTAAAGAGCACGCTCCTCAAGCCTTTGTAATCGTGGTCACGAATCCTTTAGATGCAATGGTTTGGGTCATGAAGGAAGCCACAGGCTTTCCCCCCGAACGAGTTGTGGGAATGGCGGGTATTTTAGATAGTGCGCGTTTTCGTTCGTTTTTATCCGAAGCTTTGGGGATCGCTGTTTGTGACATCGAATCAATGGTTTTGGGGGGACATGGAGATCTGATGGTGCCTCTGCCGCGCTATACCACGATTTCGGGCATTCCCTTAACGGAGTTTGTTGAAAGGGGGGCGTTAAGCGCTGAGAGACTTGAGGCGATTGTAGATCGGACTCGCAAAGGAGGTGGAGAGATTGTAGCCCTTTTAAAGGCGGGATCTGCTTTTTACACACCGGCTTCTGCAGCTTTGTTGATGGCGGAATCTTACTTGTATGACAAAAAAAGACTCCTTCCCTGTGCGGCTTGGCTGGATGGCCCTTATGGTGTAAACCAGGTTTATGCGGGAGTTCCCATTACAATTGGACGTGGTGGCGTTGAAAAAATTTGGCAGCTTAATCTGACAGAAGCTGAACTTTCTCTCTTTCATGCATCTATTGAGGGCGTTAAAGAGTTGATTCAACAATTAAAGGGCAAATAACTTTGAGGAAAACAGAAACCTCTCCCTCTTCTGCTGAAACACCTTTGTGGGAGATGCTTCCGTCTTGTCCCTTTCCGGGGGCGCCTTCTTTTTCTGAACGTCTTGATGAGGCCTTGCGAGTCGACCTTGCAGGAGAAAGGGGAGCAGAAGCCATTTATGAAGGACAATTGCGAGCTTTAGGGAATCATCCTTTCGTGCCCCTTTTGGAGGAGATGGCGACTCAAGAACGTGTCCATATCAAAGCTTTCGAAGAAAGGGCGGCCCTTCATCATGTGCGCCCCTCCTTTTTAACCCCCTTTTGGGAAAAGGCTGGTTTTCTTTTAGGTTTAGGTACCGGGCTTTTAGGGGGGAAAGCAGCAATGGCTTGCACTGCCGCAGTGGAAGAGGTCATTGATGCTCATTACCAAGAACAGATTGAAACATTAGCTTTTGTTGATCCTGAATTAGGAGAGTTTCTTGAGAAATGTCGTTCGGATGAGGTGATGCATCGGGAAACAAGTCTGGAGCATGGAGCAGATGAGGCTCCTTTTTCCCCCCTTTTACAAAAAGCAATTCGTACCGCAACGCGCCTTGCAATTAGTATTGCGAAGAAAGTTTAAGAAACGAAAGCAGAAAAAGGATAACTGACCCAAAGGTTGGGAAAGGCTTTCCTTACCATGTGTTCATCTTTTTTCAAAAAAAGTAATTTTAGATTTGGACCTGCGTCTTGAGTCCAGTAGACGGAAAGACCTTGGGCACGCAACGCATAAATACGCTCAATTGTTGCAAGGGTTTCCTGGTTTGTATAAGAAATAGAGGGAATCGCAGATCCTATCACGTTATGAAGAGCTAAGGCGTTTTTTTCCGTTAAATCTCCCAGAGCCTTAAAATCTTCCTCTTGAAGAATTTTTAGAATACTCACCAGATCCTTTTCTGTATGATCGACCCATTGGGAATAGCCGGGAGAGGTTTTTTGGGTGATCTCCATCGCTTCTCGAGAGGAAATCTCTTTTGGGGACTCCTGTAAAACAATAATTCCTGCCACAAGATCTGGCATCAGAAAAGGTAAAGGAGTTCCATGACTATCAAAACCGTCTTCTTGGGTACCTCGATTCCAAAGAACAAATCCCTGCCATAGGGATCGGCAAGCACTTCCACTACCAAGACGCGCCAAACAGGAAAGGGTTTGTAGATCTGCGTTCCAATCACAAAGTAAATTAAGGGCTTTTACAAGCGCTGCAAACCCACTTGCAGAAGATGCCAAACCTGAAGCAATCGGAATATTACTTTCTGTTGAAACAGATAAGGAATCTTGGAGGGAAAAAAGGGAAAGAAAACCTCTGAGTCGCTTTCCAAAAGGTGTTTCCCATGAAATTTCCCTTCCTTGAAGCTTTAGGGAAGGAGATCCTTTTAGAAGACTTAACTTTGTTTTAGTCCCCCATTCGGGGAAGGTTAAGGACAAACTTCCTGCAGTTGGAAGATTTAATTCTTGATCCCTTTTGCCCCAATACTTGACGAGGGCAATATTAACCGGAGCAAAGACTTCTACCTCTTGTTTTTGAACAGTCTTATTTTTTCCCTCTAGAATTTTTTGAACGATCTTAAAGCGTTTCACGCATCAGGCCTTTTGCGGTGGTTTCAATAGAAAAAAGAGGGAACGTGTGGAAAAGCTTTTCCGTCTGATGATTCAGATGACCTAGACCGATCACACAATCACCAAGTCCCGATCCTGAAATTTTAGCGCCCCAAATGGTAGGTTGTGTCCTGAGTTTAAAAATGAGATCGGCTAAGGTGGGTGTGTTCACGCCATAAGCATCCATTAATCCCTGGGCGATATCAAAAATTTTTCCTACCCGTTCTAGATTGTTTTCTAAAAGAGCAGGAAGGGCTAAATCCACCAATTCTTTTGAGGTTTGAAGAAAAGAAGACCAGATGTGAGGAAAGGCTTGAAAGCGTTGCCTTACAACTTCTACAACTTCAGGTGTTTTCCTTTTGATGCCTGAATAAACAGCAACTAAGGGAAGGTCCGCTCTAATCTGTTGAGTAGATCCAGTTATAGGATTATGGAGCACAACTCCTCCCCAAAGGCTGGCAGCAGCATCAGCACCTGATCCCATGCCTTGAACTTTTTGGATCACTTCTTTTGCTTTCTCCCAAAGAAATTGCCGACTCACCGCATCAAAATCTTTTTCTGGGTTAAGATAAGTCCATAAGGCCCCTAAGGTTGCAACTGTCACAGCTGCGGATGATCCAAACCCTATTTGTTCTGAAAAATCTGAAAAGATTTTTAACTGTAAAGAAGCGGGCATTTGAGTTTTATAAAGAGCAAAGGCTTCCTTGACAAAAGAAAAAGCTGGAGGTGTTTCGGATGATCTGAGATCAAAACTGCCATGAAAGTCCGAGTGAACCCAACAGCCCTCTCCCCCTAACTCAAGAGAAACAAGGATGCGCCCCTTATGGGCCACAAGAAGGGCTGGACATCCCGACAGGACCGCATGCTCTCCTAAAAGCATTAAGCTACCCGGTGCAGAAACTTTAATCACAATTCAAATCTCACAGGAAAAAGTTGAAGGGGGGGAGTCCGATCCCAAACACTTAAAATGAATCCTCCTAACCCCGATCCAGTAGGTTTCACAGCAAGAGCTCCGTTTTTGAGAAGCCTTTCCATTTCTTGACGCATCTCTTTTGTGATAAGACCCCAGGCGTCGAAGCATTCTTTGGCTAATGTGACTCCTTGGGCAAGAGCACTTAAACTATCAGAATTATTTAAGATGCCCTTTAAAATTGTTTGAGTGGCTTCCTTCATTTGATCGTCAATCGTTTCTGAAAGTTGGGGATTAGCTTTTCTCAATCGTGAGACCTCTTCAATAGCAGGCCTTGTTTTTCCCATCTCACCACAAAAGGACAAAAAAAAAGGAGAATCACTAATAAAAGATAAGGGAATTATTTTAAAGGGCTCTTTTCTATAAAGTTGAGGGCCGTTTGCTAAAACTCCTGCGATATCTACGCCGCTTGTTGTACCATGAAAAAAGCCCTCAATCGGGAGAGCTGTTTCAAAAATTTTTTCTTCAGAAAAATGAGGGCGAAAAAGACGTACCAGCCCCACAGCTAAAGCTGCAGATCCTCCCAACCCGCATCCTAAAGGCATATTAAGGTGAATCAAAATTCCTGGAAGCGTTTCTTGAAAAAAATTCTCTAAGAACCTTTGAAACGCATCCCCCCCCTCAAAAGGAGTCCAGGTTTTTGTTGACTCTCCAGTAATCCAGATCCCCTCCCCTTCAGAAATTTTTTCAATTTCTAATGAAAAAGATTTTAAAGGAAGCACAAGCGCCTCCCCCCCCCGTAAAACGGTGTGCTCTCCTGAAAGAATGCATTTGCCGTGGCTTCTAGCGATATTTCTAATCATCTGTGCGCTCTTTTTGAAGAAGCTTTAAAATTTCTGGACTACTGATATATCCCTTGCTTTTTAATCCTTGATGCAGTTCTTTTTTTAGATTTTTGCTTTCTAGAGGGGAAGCTCCTGCGGACAAAAGCAAATTATCAATATGAAGGGCCATGTGTCCTTGAACGATTCCTACCGTTACTAAAGCGCGCAGCGCACCTAAGTTTTGCAAAAGGCCGATACTTGCCATAACTTGAGCGAGTTCTTGGGCTTTTGAAATGCCCAAAATCTTAAAAGAAAGACGCGCACCTGGGTGAGAATTTGTAATACCCCCCACACAGCCAACGGGAAAAGGTGCCTCTAAAAAACCATTTAATGTACCCTCTTTGAAAACCCATGTGGAAAGTCCTCGATAGGTACCATCACGAGCAGCATAGCTATGAAGAGCTGCTTCTAAAGCCCGCCAATCATTTCCCGTTGCAACGGCTACACCGTCAATACCATTTAAAAGACCTTTGTTGTGGGTGGCGGCGCGGTAGGGATCTAGTTGAGCAAAAAGAGAAGCCTCCTCAAGAGCCTCTCCCATACAAGATGAAACTCCGGGCACAGAAACTTGGACTCGCACACGTCTTAAGTCAGACAAATTCGATAGAACTGCCATTCCTAAGGTTTCTTCCGTCTCAGCTGCGATCAGGTGTTTTAAAAATTCGCAAATTTGGTTGATGAGATTTGCACCCATTGCCTCTTGCACGTCGACATGAACATGAATCACCCCCATATGATCACCATCAGGCCGAGGAAGTTGACGAAATAGGATATCTCTAATACCCCCGCCTCGTGCCGCCATCATACAAGCCGGTCCTTTATGGGCCTGTTCTATCAGAAATTGTTTCTTGCTGGACAATAGGTCCTTTAAACGGGAGATATTTTTTATCTTGGGAATATGGATTTGCCCAATCATTTCCTGAGGCGGCAGAGATTCTGCCGTAACTTGCCCCCGTTGTTTTTCAATCCAACGAACTGTTTTTTGAAGAGCTGCAATGACAGAAGTTTCCTCCGTTACAAGAGGCACTGTATAGGTTCGATGATTGACGACAACGTCAGACACGATTCCTAAAGGGAGGGCATAATATCCCACAGCATTTTCAATCAAAAGGTCAGACAATCCTTTGTCAGGAAGGCCTCCCCCTTTCAAGAAGGTTTCCTCTTCATCACAAAGGCCTGAAATTTCCCTTAAAAGAAGCAAACGTTCTGGCAAAGAAAGCCGACTAAAAGACCGCACCCCTTACACTCGCTTGAAAATAAGCGAAGCATTTGTACCACCAAAACCGAAAGAATTAGACAAGACAAAATCGATTTTTTTCTCCCGTGCTTTATGGGGTACAAGATCAATGACCGTCTCTTCTGGTTCATCCAAGTTCAGCGTTGGCGGTAAGCAATGATCTCGCAAAGCTAAAAGGGAAAAGATCGCTTCCACACCGCCGGCTCCCCCAAGAAGATGTCCAGTAGCTGATTTTGTAGAAGACATTGAAAGGTCCTTTGCCGCCTGACCAAAAAGTCTCTCCACAGCCCGTAATTCAATAGAGTCACCCATCGGGGTTGAGGTTCCATGGGCATTCACATACCCAATAGCCTCTGGAGAAATTTTCGCACGCTTTAGAGCATTGCGCATAGATCTAAAAGCGCCATCTCCATCTTCTGCAGGAGCTGTTATATGGTAGGCATCGCCTGACAAACCGTATCCTAAAAGCTCGCCATATATGGGAACCCCACGTTTTTTGGCGTGTTCATATTCTTCCAAAACTAAAATTCCTGCCCCCTCTCCCATCACAAATCCATCGCGATTTTTATCCCAAGGACGTGAAGAGGCCTCAGGAGAATCATTAAAAGAGGTAGAAAGCGCTCGAATCGCCGCAAAACCTGCAACACCAATACGACAAATAGCAGCTTCAGTCCCTCCTACGACCATGACATCAGCTTCTCCTGTTTGAATCAGGCGTGCCCCGTCTCCAATTGCATGAGATCCTGAAGCACAGGCAGTCACAACGGAAAGGCTTGGGCCCTTCAGCTGATGGCGAATAGAAATATGGCCCGTGGCTAGATTCACAAGACAAGCAGGAATAAAAAAGGGGCTGACACGTCGGGGTCCACTGTCCTTGAGCACGACAGATGTCTGATAAATCTCAGGAAGTCCCCCAATACCTGAACCAACCAAAACGCCTGTTTTTTCTTTCTCTTCCTCTGTTTCAGGTGCCCATGCGGCATCTTTCAAAGCCTCATCTGCTGCTGCCATTGCATAAAGAATAAAACGGTCCGCCTTTCGTTGATCCTTAGGAGGCATCACATGATCGAGATTGAGCAAACCTTCTCCTTCTCCAAGAGGGATTTGTCCTCCGACACGGCATGCCAAATCTTGCGTTTCAAATCCTGACAAGTGCCGCAGTCCGGATTTTCCTTCAATTAATTGCTTCCATACAAAATTAACACCCGACCCCAGAGGGGATACAAGCCCCATTCCTGTTACCACAACGCGCCGCATACGGCTATCCTCACTGGTTTACGACCTAGTTACTTTTAAGAGATCCAGAAAAAAAAATACAGTCCCTTAGTGTAAAGAGGGGCAAAAAAGGAATAAAAATTTCTAATAAATCAAAATGGATTTTTTCTTAGAAAGGTTTTTTTTCTGTCTCTGCGGCCATTTCCCAGAAATACTCCATCTGATTTTGAAGGTGAGACTCGCTAATAAAAATATTTTTTTCTAAAAGATCACTGTGAACCTTTTCGAGAAGAGCGATTTCATCTCCTCCAAACAAATCAATGAGGAGTAAATTTTCCACATACTCTTCAGCATTTTCAAGATGTAAACCTAGAAGTTCAGAAACCCATAGGCCAAACAAACGATGGGTTTTGGTCCGAGATTTAAAATAGTCTGAGAAACTCGATGCAACCGCAGAACAATCCTTCTCGTAATCAGAAAATGAAGCCATCATCCCCCACTTTCCAAAAGCATTTTTTTAAGGTTTTTATGCGATACCAAAGGGGGGTCATTTTCATCCCTCCGTTGCCTTTGCTTAATTCTATCTTCTCTTCTTTTTGATTGATATTTAATTAATTGCCCTCTACCGTTAACGATAGAGGGTTGTTTTTAAAAGGGCTCATGATTGCCATGACCTCAGATTTCGGATTTAAATTTTTATCTCCTGACGAAAAAACAAAGGCTGTTCAGGATATCTTCAAAAAGGTTTCTTCCCGTTATGATCTGATGAATGATCTGATGAGTTTGACCCTACATCGTTGTTGGAAGAAACGATTTGTCGCAACAATTCCATCCCAAGCCTTTAGCCAAGATTCCAGTCCCTCCCTGATTCTTGATATAGCTGGAGGAACCGGAGATATTCTAAGGCTTTTGATACAAAGGGCCTCTTTTTTATCGGCTTCTTGTCACTTTATTCTTTCTGATCTTAATTTTTCAATGCTAGCGCAAGGGCGAAGATCTCTCACCCAAGAAAACTTATTTTTTTTATGTGCAAATGCTGAAAAGCTGCCCCTTTCCCAAGGCATCATCTCTCTTTATACAATTGCTTTTGGTCTGCGGAACATCACCTATAAAGAAAAGGCGCTGGCGGAAGCTTTTAGGGTTTTAAAACCTGGAGGGTTTTTTTATTGCTTGGAATTTAGCCACCCAACGTCCCCCTTACTTCAGGGGATTTATGATATCTACTCCTTCAAATGGATTCCCCTTTTAGGAAAATACATCGCACAAGAGGAAAAGGCCTACCAATATCTTGTTGAAAGTATTCGAACATTCCCGGATGCGCCTTTGCTTCAAAATTTGATTCAGGAAGCGGGGTTTACAAACACAGGCTTTCAAAAACTTTCAGGGGGATTGGTGGCAATTCATTGGGGGGAAAAACCCCAAAAGTAAAATCTACCAGAGGAAAACCTGATGGAGTGTTCAGGTGTTATTTCCATTGGTGAAGCATCGCATTGACATGTTGGTCTTTATCTTTACTACCTCTGGAAGAGCCAAACTCAAAAGCATAAGCATCTTTCAGGCATGAGCCAAAAATACCAGCAACGGTTGAGATGATACCGACGGCTTCTCCT
Source organism: uncultured Rickettsiales bacterium (assembly GCA_964525615.1). Classification (GTDB taxonomy): domain Bacteria; phylum Pseudomonadota; class Alphaproteobacteria; order Holosporales; family CAZGKG01; genus CAZGKG01. The sequence goes on from CAZGKG010000003.1 coordinate 15,843, forward strand.
GGGAGATTTTCTCGATAAAAAGTTAAAATCAGAAGGCATGCTGAAAGTCCTAAAGCGGCTGCAATGACCATAATGTCGGCTCGAATATTTTTATGCCCTGTTTGTAAAAGCGCAACATCCCTGTTTCTTGCGCTCTGGCGTTCTAGGGATTCAGCAAGAAGAAAATCCTTCTCTAGTTCGATCAATTTTTTTTCAAACTGGGTTGAAAATTCTGGATTTTTTGAAAAGCATCGCGCGATCTGAGAAGGACTTTGTGCTCCTGTAATTTGAGAGGCTATTTCTAAAACTTTGGGAAGAATTTTTTCGTGATGTTCTTGCGTAAGCCATTTCGAAATTGAAGGAAAAAGAGGGATTAAAAAACTAGCCGCAGTGATCAGAAAAGGATTCATAGGAAAAACTCCTGAAGAAAAAGTCAATAGGGGAATAGAGAAAAAGAGACACCAGTGACCTAGAAAAAATATTTTTTAAAATAAAAACCCCCTTAAAAGATTTGCAAGCCTTTAAGATTTTAGTAGGATTTTTTCGTAAAAGTATTTTGGTTTTTTTGAAAAAATTTTTAGGATTTTTTTATGTCCAGAAAGATAGGCTCGCTTTTTGGGATCGCACTTTTAGGCGCTTGCACCTCAACGCCCAAACCCTCCAACGTTCCCTCTATTGTCTTTTCTTCCAGTAATGATAAGAAAATTAATAGAGGGGCTCTCTTTATGGAAAGGCAAATGGCCCAAACAGAAGCTGAAAGACGTTTGATTCGTAAAATTCTTGAATCAAAAACTGATCATTCCCCTTCTGATAACTTCCCCTTACCTACCGAAGAAGAGCTACATATTGCAGGAGAGCTTCTTTCTCAACAGTACAAAAAATCAAAAAAGATCCCCAGGAAAGATCTTGTTTCTCTTTTGGTCTCTCATATGAATTTAGGATCGCCTTCTGAAGCGTCAGCAAAAGCAGAAGTCATTTTGAATTTGATTATGGGGACGAAACACCTTTAGCCTTTAATCTTGTGTTGCATTGTAAAGGTCAGTATACAATCCCTTACACCCTTGTGAAAAATCCTCCTAAGAGCTTTGAGGGAATTATGGAACGTCTTAAGGGCCTCTTTGTCTCTTCAGTTGTCTATCCCCTTTGTTTTTTTTCTTTTGCCGTTGGCTTTTTTCCTTTTGTAGGAGGGAATGAGACAGACCTCTTAAGAAAATTGGCGCCTCCCCTTTTTTGGCTGATGGGATTTTTGACCCTTCTTTTTTCCTTTGGTGCCATTGAGGAGGGATTTCGAGACGGTCTTTTTGACCGTTGGTGGTTGCGCCCCCTATCACCATGGCAGAGCATTCTCCGTCTTTGGGGGCAACACCTTCTTTTTTTTGGAATTCCTTTTGGCGGTGCGTGTGTTTTTTTAAGTGACCTTTACGGTCTTTTGTGGAGGAAAAAATTATCCTTTTTCCTCGGTTTTGGTTTGGGTGTTCTTTTCTCAGTTTGTTAGGGATTTTTTTAGGAATTCTGAACTTTGGCACACGAGGCGGTATTTTTTTACAAGGGCTTTTAATGTTTCCTTTAGCAGCACCTCTTTTGCTGTTAGGAATTGGTGTGGGAGAAAATGGACAGGTGGAATTATTTCCCCTATCTTATCTAGGAGGATTTTTAGCATTAGGATTGATTGAAGGCTTGTTTGCTTTTTTCTTAGGTTCTTGGGCATTAAAACAACGACTTTTGACATGAAAAAATCAAACAAGAAAAAACAATGCTGGGTTTCTTTTGGGGCCGTTTTAACCCTTTTTCTTTGGATTGCTGCTCTTTGGTGGGCCTTGGTGGCAAGTCCTTCGGATTTTCGTCAGGGGGAAGGTGTACGGTTCCTTTACCTTCATGTTCCCTGTTCTTGGCTTGCTTTGGGAATTATTACCGTCATGATGGGGGCAAGTATTTTGTTTCTGGTGGGGGGACTTGTCAGAGCCAACTTACTTTCAGAAGCTCTAACGCCCATTGGCGGACTTTTTGCCTTGCTCAGCATGATTACCGGAGCTCTTTGGGGCAAACCCATTTGGGGAACTTTTTGGGTGTGGGATGCCCGCTTGACTTCTATGCTTATCTTATGGATGTCTTACGGGGGGATTTGGGCCTTACGAAGCGCTTTTCCTTCGCCTTATGAAGCTCAAAAACCTGTTGCTTTTTTGATTTTGATTACCTGGTTAAACGTTCCCATCATTAAGGGGTCTGTGACATGGTTTCGGACCCTCCACCAACCGGCTTCTGTCATAAAATTCTCCGGCCCTTCTCTTTCTCTAGATCTTTTGATTCCTCTACTTCTTATGACTGCTGCCTTTAGTGCTACAACTTTTTGGTTAGTCCTATGGCGTTTAAAATTATTAGAAATGCGTTACAAAACTTTGGCTGTTTTCCAACGAAAACCCAGTCATGTATCTTGGAGAAGTGGAGGGTAATATCTTTGGATCTTCGATTCTATTTAAGCCTTGCCTATGGCTTTGTGATTGCTAGTCTTTTGTTTTTTGCTTTTTGGACGCGGTATCGTCTGAAAAAAGCCCATTATGAACTTTCACAAGCTCAAAGAAACGCTATCTCTGATGTTCCCTAACCCTCAGATGCGACGTGCTTTTTTGATTTTATTTCTTTTAGTTGGTTGCGGAGGGAGTCTTTGGGGGCTTCTGTTTGTTTTTCAGTCCTCTTTAGTTTTTTACTATACCCCTCAGGATTTTGCGGGAAAGGATCCCCTGCCCTTGAGGAAAGTGCGTTTAGGTGGGATGGTCGCCTATGGATCTCTAAGACGTCATGGGCCTGTTTTTTTTTTCCGTATTACAGACCATTCAGCATCTCTAGAGGTCGCCTATAAAGGATTGTTACCCCATCTTTTTCGAGAAGGAGGGGAGGTGGTCGTGGAAGGCATTTTTGATTTTCATCAAAACTTATTTCAAGGTCATCAGATTTTGATAAAACATGATGAGGTTTACGCCTCCGTTTCTTCTTGCGAGGCTTCTACTGGACCACGAAATCCTAACGCGACCAAATAAAGCTCTGCTGACTCTTTGCGGCTCGCCTTTGGCTTTGCGTGAGAAACCTTTTGAAAGGAGTGTTTTAAGGCCTTGAGCAAAGAGATTTCTGTCCCCCCTTGAAGGGTTTTTGTAATAAATGCCCCGCCTGGACGCAAAAAGAAGCAAGCAAAATCGAAGGCGGCCTCTGCCATAGTTAAGATTCTTAAGTGATCTGTTTTTTTATGCCCGCAGGAAGAGGGGGCCATATCGCTTAAAACAACATCCACTTTTTGATCATCCCCGAGGGCATTTTGAAGAGCCATTAGCCCTTCGTCAGTTAAAAAATCCTGTTGGAGAAAAAGGGCGCCCTCAAGGGGATCTATGCTCAAGAGGTCAAGGCCTAAAACCTTTTCCTTGCCAGCAGTTTTATCACAAAGGGTTCGTTTGACTGCGACTTGCGACCATCCTCCAGGAGCAGCCCCTAGGTCCACCACGCGTTGTCCCTTTTTAAAAAAATGGAATTGATCATCGAGTTGCTCAAGTTTAAAAGCAGCACGAGAGCGGTATCCTTGCGCTTTTGCAGCCTGAACATAAGGATCATTTAACTGTCTTAAGAGCCATTGTCGAGAGGCTGCTGTTCTTTTTTTAGGATTTTTGAGACGAATCAATGCATCCTCCCACAGGCACGTTTGAGGCGATCATTAAGCGCAATCCCGAGGCCCTCTTCAGGAATCGGCATCACAGCAATCCCACCGCAGAGAGAGGCTTCAAGTTGATGGAGGTAGTCAAAGAAAAGGCTAGCAGCTTCTACCAAGTTGCTTTTAGGGCTGAGGTTAAGCGTCAGCAGGGACCCAGGAAGAACAGAAGGGCCAAAAGCAAGAAGTCCTTCTTGTGCATCGACAGATTGCGCATTCATTCGCAAAGGTTTTAAAGGCGCATAATGAGATGCAAGCATCCCAGGAGAATAAAAGACTTGAGGATCTGAAGAGGCGAGTTGAGAACACTGAACTTTTTCTCCTAAAACAAGTTCAATTTCCTCAACAGGTAAGGCACCCGGCCTTAATAAAATTGGATGATTTTTTGTCAAGTTAATCACTGTCGATTCAAGACCTAAAAAGCAATCGCCACCATCTAAAAGGGGAAGAGACGGAAAACTTTCTCTCACATGAGAGGCTTTGGTAGGGCTGAGGCGTCCTGATGGATTAGCGCTAGGAGCGGCTAAAGGGAAGGGAAGTGTCTTTAAAAGGTCTAGAAATATTGGATGGGCTGGGATACGCACTGCAACTGTGGCAAGACCTGCACTCGCGAGGGTGCTAATTTGTGTTTTAAGAGAGCGATTGAGTACCAACGTTAACGGACCCGGCCAAAAAGCTTTTGCCAATTTTGTTGCTTTACTAGGCCACACCACATCGTCTTGAAGACTAAAAACATCCTTATAATGCAAAATAAGAGGATTAAAAGAGGGCCGACCTTTAAGGGAAAAAATCTCAGCGATGACCCGATCATCATAGGCGCTCCCCGCTAGACCATAAACTGTTTCTGTGGGAACGCCACAGATCCCTCCCTCTTGAAGAATCTGGGAAAACCCCTGTTGGACTTCTTGATACTCAAAAGAAACACTCATGATTTAATAGTAAACACTTCAAAAGGTCTTTCCAAGAACTTTTTCTTAAAAGGAGGATGAGACACCCCTTGCATCCCTCTTAATTTTCCATAGAATGGGGGGAAAACTCACGCAGTCTTTTGTTTCCAGTGGTTTCGGCCTCTCAAGATTGCGGCGGCTTAACTGGAAAAGGAAAAAAAAATGTCTTCTTTAACACATTTCACATTGCGCCAATTATTTGAGGCAGGCGTTCACTTTGGACACCACACCCGCCGTTGGAACCCCAAAATGCGTCCTTTTATTTACGGCATTAGGGATAAAGTCCATATTATCAACTTGGAAGAAACCTTTCCTCTTTTAAAAAAAGCTTTAGATGGGGTGCGGCAAATTGCCTCTAGCGGTGGTCGTGTTCTTTTTGTGGGAACGAAAAATCAGGCTTCCGCTCCTGTGAAGGAAGCGGCGATTCGTTGTGGTCAGTATTATGTCAACCATCGCTGGCTGGGGGGGACTCTTACGAACTGGGGAACGATTTCTCGGTCCATCAAGCGTATGAAGGAATTAAAACAACTGATTGATTCAGAAGAAATTCGTGGGTACACAAAAAAGGAGCAACTCCATTTTGAAAGGGAGTATATAAAACTTGAGGCCTCTTTGGGGGGAATCAAGGATATGGCAGGTATTCCTGATGCTCTTTTTGTGATCGATACAAACAAAGAAAAAATTGCGGTTCAAGAGGCTAAACGCTTAAATATTCCTGTTTTCGCTATTGTGGATACAAACTCTGATCCCGACGATATCGCTTATCCAATTCCAGGAAATGATGATGCGTTGCGTTCGATTCAATTGTATTGCAACTTGGTTTCAAGTGCTGTTGTCGAGGGGATTCAGGCAGAAATGCGGTCTCAGGGGATTGATATAGGGGAATCTTTTGAGATCCCTGTGTTGGAAAATGGCTCGAGCGGTCAGGCGGACAATACATCTCAAGCTAGAGAATAAAGCTGAGGATGAAACAATAGGAGATGGTGAAGATGAATGCTGCAGAGCTTATTAAAGAGCTTCGTGAAAAAACCGGTGCAGGAATTTTAGACTGTAAAAAAGCCCTTGGGGAAGCCGGTGGCGATTTAGACGCCGCAATCGATTGGTTGCGTAAAAAAGGTTTAGCTGCTGCTGCGAAGAAAACGGGACGCGTTACAGCTGAAGGCCTTGTGGGCATTGTGACGGAAGGCACTTGGGGGGCTGTTTTAGAGGTAAACTCTGAAACAGATTTTGTAGCGCGTAATGAAAAATTTCAGCAATTTGTCTCCTCTTTGCTCAAGATTGTTAAAGACGCTCGTCTGTCATCTCTTGAGGCCTTAAAAAAGGCTCCTTTCGGGAATGAAAGAACCGTTGAAGAAGAGCTTTCATTGCAAGTAGCCACGATTGGTGAGTCCTTAAGTCTTCGTCGTTTAGAGGTTTTATCAGTTTCCAAGGGTGTTGTTGTTTCCTATGTGCATGGAATGATTGCCCCTCAAATGGGAAAGATTGGCGTGCTGGTAGGTTTAGAGTCGGAGGCCCCTTCTGAGGAATTAGTGGAACTTGGTCGTCAGATAGCAATGCATGTTGCTGCGACAAAGCCTTTGTTCTTGAGTGTTTCTGATGTGGATTCTGAAAGCTTGAGAAGAGAAAGGGACGTTCTTTCAGAACAGGCAAAGGCCTCGGGTCGCTCTCAAGAAGTTATTGAGAAAATGGTGGAAGGACGTCTTCGGAAGTATTTTGAAGAAGTTGTTCTGGAAGAGCAAATTTTTGTCATTGATGGAAAGACAAAAATTTTAAATGTTGTGAATGAAAAAACAAAACTCTTGCAGAGTAATGTTCAGCTAAAGGGATTTCTACGGGTCTCTTTAGGAGAGGGAGTGGAAAAACCTGAAACAGATTTTGCTGCAGAAGTGAATGCTCAGATTCGTTAAGGTTTTCGTGTTTCACGTGAAACATTTAGGTAAAGATCTTGTTTGTGAAAGTCTTCAAAAGGGTTCTTTTTAAAATCTCAGGTGAGGCTCTTTCTTCTCAAGAAGGAGGAGCTCTGGATTTTTCTTTTGTTGATCGTTTAGTAGATCAGCTGTCTGAGGCTTCAAGTTTTTGTCAAATCGCTGTTGTTTTGGGAGCAGGCAATTTCTTTCGTGGGGAGGGGCTTCACTCTTTGGGTTTTGATCGGGGAGTTTCTGACCAGATCGGAATGCTCGGAACCCTTATGAATGGAATGATTTTACGAGAGCGCCTTCTTCAAAAGGGCGTTGAAACGGCTCTTTTTTCAAGTCTGCAAGTGGAGGGGGTTGCATCCCTCTTTGAGGAATCGCGAAAAGCTGACCTTTTTGATAGATCAAGGGTTGTCATTTTCTCTGGCGGTGTTGGACAGCCTTATTTCACAACGGATACAGCGGCAGTATTGTGGGCTCTTCGGATAAATTGTGAAATTGTTTTCAAGGGAACACAGGTGGATGGCATTTACAATGCTGATCCTCGTTTGGATCCAACGGCGTCTCTTTTGAAGTCTTTGACCTATCAAGAGGCTCTTGAAAAAAAGCTGCGTGTCATGGATTTAACGGCCTTGACTTTAGCAGAAGAAAACACTTTGCCTCTTGTGGTTTTTAACATTAAAAGACCGGGAGGGATCCTCAAAGCTTTGAAGGGTGAACCTCCCTTTACTTGGGTTTTTTCAGAAAAAGAAGGCGTCTTATAGATGAACACCTTGAAGGATGATTTAAAAAAACGGATGACAGCTTCTTGTGATATTTTTGCATAAGAGCTCAAAGGGCTTCGGACAGGCCGAGCATCGCCTCAATTATTAGAGCCAGTTATAGTGGAAGCTTATGGAAGCAAAATGCCTTTGACCCAAGTGGGTAATATTAACATTATGGAGCCCCGTCTTTTGGGAGTTCAAGTATGGGATAGTGGGCTTGTCAAAGCGGTAGACAAGGCAATTCGAGAGGCAGGTTTAGGCTTAAATCCCTCAGTAGATGGTTCTTTGGTGCGAGTGCCTTTACCAGAATTAACCCAAGAGCGGCGAAAAGATTTAGTAAAATTGGCATCAAAATATGCTGAAGGAGCTCGAGTATCTGTTCGTGGTGTTCGTCGTGATGGGATGGAAAGTGTCAAGAAGCATGAAAAAAATAAGGATATTTCGGAAGATGATGGGAAAAGGCTTGAGGAAGAAATCCAAAAAATGACCGATTCTTTTGTAAAAAAAATTGATGAAATGCTTCTCCACAAAGAAAAAGATATTTTGACGATATAACTTTGGATTTTTTTATGACGGTTGTAACGCGCTTTGCCCCCTCTCCTACGGGAGATCTGCATATTGGTGGAGCTCGGGTAGCTCTTTTTAACTGGCTTTTTAGTCGTCATGAGGGCGGCAAGTTTTTCTTACGAATTGAAGATACAGATCGCGTTCGTTCCACTCCTGAAGCGGAAGCCGCTATCATTGAAGGATTACGTTGGTTAGGATTAGATTGGGATGGTGACACAGTTTTCCAGTTTTCTAGAGCCCAAAGACACCGGGATGTGGCCTATGAGCTTTTGGACAAAGGTCTGGCCTATCGTTGTTACACGACAACTGAAGAGCTTCAGGAAATGCGTGAAAAAGCCAAGTCGGAAAACAAACCTTTTTTATACGATGGACGTTGGCGGGATTGTTCTCCTGAAGAAGCCCCATCCAATCAAAAATTTGCCCTTCGTTTAAAGGCCTCTCGTGTAGGCGAGACGATTTTGACAGATTTAATTCAAGGCACCGTCAGTGTGAAAAATGCTCAGCTTGATGACATGGTGCTCTTGAGAGCGGATGGAACTCCTACATATATGTTATCAGTGGTGGTAGATGATCATGATATGGGGGTGACTCATGTCATCAGGGGAGATGATCATTTAAGCAATACTTTTCGTCAAATGCAGATTTACCAAGCAATGAATTGGGCGTTGCCTCAGTTTGCTCATGTGCCTCTCATTCATGGTTCTGATGGTGCGAAACTTTCCAAACGACATGGGGCAATGGGAGTTCAAACCTATCAAGAAATGGGATTTTTGCCTGAGGCAATGAAAAATTATTTGCTACGTTTAGGATGGGGGCACGGAAATACGGAAATTATTTCAGAGGAGGAGGCGATTCAATTGTTTTCTTTGGATCATGTGGGCCGATCACCTTCTTGTTTTGATTGGGCAAAACTCACGGCTTTAAACGCTCATTACCTTCGGGAAAGATCAGATGCGTCTTTGTTTAAACTTTTAAAGGACCTGTTTTCTCAAGAGGGATTATCTCTAGATGAGGCGGCATCAGAGCGTGTGTTAAAGGGCTTGTCTACTTTGAAGCAAAGGGCTAAAACTCTTTTAGAACTCAAAGAAAACGCTGAGATTTATAGAACAGATGCAGTCAGTCACTGGTCTGAGGAAGCAAAAAGTCTTTTAGAAAAAAATGATTTCAAGTTTTTGCTTGAGAAATATCTTTTGCAACTAGAAAAACTTCAAATTTGGGCAGCGGATGATTTAGAAAAAACGGCACGTCTTTTGGTTCAGCAAGAAGGAACTAAGCTGGGCCATTTGGCTCAGCCGCTAAGGGCACTTCTCACGGGGAGTTTAGTTTCACCTCCTGTTTTCCATGTGATGGAAATTTTAGGGCGTTCAATTGTGTTGGAACGTTTAAGAGTCAAAGCGTTTCAATAAAGAAAATGTTTCACGTGAAACATTCGACGATGGTTGATAGAAAAAATCTATGAAAGAGAAGCTGATGAGCTTTAGAAAGAAAATCTTAATTTTTACTCTTTTCTTGCAAGGGTGTCAAAAGGGGTGGGAGCCAACAACGGAGGCCCCCCCCGATAGCGTGACGCGTAAATATGAGGGAATGGGAAAACTTTTAGGCAAAGATCTCGTTTTGTTTGGGGGAGAACCTTCTGATCGTGAAAAGGTTCGTCTTAGTCCCTATCTTTGGCAAGCTGCTTTGGATGTTTTAGGATTTATGGGGATTCATCAGGCGAGTCTTGAAACAGGTCTTTTGGAAACCACTTGGTATACGGATCCTAATTTTTTATCGGAACGTTTTAAAGTCATGGTGACAGTTTTTGGAGGCCGTATTTCTTCAGGAAAAGTACGTGCCACAGTTCTCTATCAAAAGAAAAAATCTTCTGGGGAATGGGAATTTTATACACCTTCAGAGGGGTTAGGGCGTTACTTTGAGGAAAAAATACTTTTGAAAGCTCGCTCTTTAAAATCTCAGATGCTAAGCCATTAAAGGATTGAGATGTGATGGAGAGTCAAAGATATAACTTCCATGAGACGGAAGCCAAGTGGCAGAAGCGTTGGGCAGAAGATCAGGCTTTTCGTGTTGATGAAAAGGATGAGACACGTCCTCCTTTTTACGTCCTTGAGATGTTCCCTTATCCATCGGGACGTCCCCATATGGGCCATGCCCGCAACTATGTTTTAGGTGATGTCATGGCGCGTTTTCATTGGGCTATGGGGTATCAGGTTCTTCATCCGATGGGATGGGATGCTTTTGGACTTCCAGCTGAAAATGCCGCAATCAAGCATGGAATTCATCCTCAGGAATGGACTTTTCGCAATGCCTCTGAAATGGCTGAAGAATTACGTCTTTTAGGATTTTCTTATGATTGGAGTCGTGAGTTTTTTTCCTGTGTCCCTGATTACTATTGTCATGAACAAAAGATGTTTCTAGATTTTTTTCGTGAAGGGTTGGCCTATCGGAAAGAATCTTTTGTGAATTGGGATCCCGTAGAGCAAACTGTTCTAGCGAATGAGCAAGTCATTGATGGTCGTGGTTGGCGTTCCGATGCCCTTGTGGAGCGCCGTTTGCTGTCCCAATGGTTTTTAAAAATTACTGATTTTGCTGACGATCTCATTGAAAGTTTAAAAAAACTTGAGGAGTGGCCTGAGCAAGTCAAAGCAATGCAGGTCAATTGGGTGGGTCGCTCTCAAGGAGCTCGTGTGGTCTTTCCTTTAGAGGAAGGCCAAGAGAGTATTGAGGTTTTTACCACCCGACCTGACACCCTTTTTGGCGCTTCTTTTGTAGGAATTTCTCCCGATCATCCATTTGCCAAGAGGTGGGCATGCGCGAACCCTGAACTTGATCTTTTTAGACGAGATTGTCATCAAGGGGGAACCTCCACCGCTCTTTTAGAGGCGGGAGAAAAGCGTGGCATTGAAACGGGTTATTTTGTGAGTCACCCTCTGTTGCCAGGAAAAAAACTTCCCGTCTGTTTAGTGAACTATGTTTTGATGGAGTATGGGACAGGAGCTGTTTTTGGATGTCCTGCTCATGACGCAAGAGATTTTCAAGTGGCTCAAAACTTGGGTCTTCCCATCATACCTGTTATTTGTCCTCCTGAGGGTCAGTCCCATGATTATGAGAAGGAGGCTTATACAGGAGACGGCACTTTAATGAACTCCTTTTTTGTAGATGGCTTTTCGATACAGCAAGCCCAAGAACGCATGATTTCCTTTTTGGAGGAAAAAGGCTTAGGCTCTGGAGAGACAATTTATCGTCTTCGCGATTGGGGGGTTTCTCGCCAAAGGTATTGGGGGTGCCCCATTCCTCTGATCCATTGTCCTTCTTGTGGGATTGTGCCCGTTCTTGAAAAAGATCTGCCTGTAACGCTTCCTCTTGATGTAACTTTTGAAAAGTCTGGCAATCCTTTAGATCATCACCCCACTTGGAAACATGTGTCTTGTCCCCAATGTGCTGGTCAAGCCGAGAGAGAGACCGATACGTTGGATACTTTTTTTGAATCTTCTTGGTATTTTTTAAGATTTTGTAGTCCTCATTCGCCTCAAGCGTTTGATGAAAGGGCTGTGAACTATTGGATGCCCGTGAATCAGTACATTGGTGGCATTGAACATGCTGTTTTGCACTTGCTCTATGCTCGTTTTTTTATGCGAGCTTTGAGCCGTTGTGGATATCGTGTGCCTGTAGAGGAACCTTTCAAAGGCTTATTTACGCAAGGAATGGTTTGTCATCGCACTTATAAAGATCAAAAAGGTCACTGGGTTTACCCTCATGAGGTCGAAGAGAGAGAGGGCGGCGCTTTTCTCAAAAAAACGGGTGAATCCTTAACCGTCGGTCGTCTGGAAAAGATGAGCAAATCGAAATGTAATTTAGTTGGTGTTGATACGATTGCCCGTACTTACGGTGCCGATGCAGCACGGCTTTTTATGCTTTCTGATACGCCTCCAGAAAAAGATATGGAATGGACGGAAAGTGGAATTGAGGGAAGCTGGCGCTATTTAAATCGTCTCTGGAGGCTGTTAAACCGTCATCTGAAGGATTTCCCTCTAAATCAGGACTCTTCTCATTTAAACCTCTCTTTAGAAGCTCAGGAGCTATTAGGCCTGACTCACCGAACAATTGTAGGGGTTCAGGGGGATCTTGCAGGTTTTCATTTAAACAAATATATCGCTCGTTTAAGAGAATTGAGTAATCATATTGAGGTGTTTAAACCTCATGAAAATTCAGATTTTGCTGTTTTGAAAGAGGTTTGGTTTATTTTTGTGCGTTTAATAGCCCCAGCACTGCCACATTTAGGAGAGGAACTTTGGTCCTTACTGGGCGGTGAGGGATATGTCCATAAGGCTCCTTGGCCTGAGTCTCAGGAACGTTTTCTCAAAAAAAACCAGATAACTCTTCCTGTGCAAGTCAACGGGAAAAAACGTGGTGATGTCTCCTTGAGTGTAGGGATGTCAGAAGAGGAAGTGGGGCGAATTGTTTTAAGCCTTCCTTTTGTGGAACGTCTTCTCCAAGGAGCCACCCCTCATAAAATTGTGGTTGTACCTGGCAAAATTATTAATGTGGTTTTTCATGGGTAAAAAATTAGCCCTTCTTTTGTATTTGTTGGTTCTGTTTTTAGGAGGATGCGTTCCTTTGTTGAATTCTTTTCCCGAAGATGTTCAGCAAGCCTTTCAATCTATTAAAATTGAAACAATTCCAGAGAGAAATGGTCAGTTTTTAAAAAATCGTTTGGAAAAAATTCTCACCCCTGAAGGGAATGGCCCTTGTCTTTATCGTTTGAGGACTCAGATTACCAAAACAGAGCAATTGATGGGCATGGGAAAAGATGGGACGACCCGTCGTGTTCGTACAACGGTCTCGGTCACCTACACATTAACTTTAATTACAACCGGTAATCAGGTTTTTTCTAATACCTTACAAACTCACAGTTCCTACAATTACCTATCAGAAGGGTATTATGCGAATACCGTTTCTGAGCAGGCGTCTGAACGTTCCTGTTTGGAAGTATTAGCAAATTTGATTGCTTTGGATCTTGGGATGTTTTTTTCTCAAGGAACAAAGACGCATAAAACTTGGGGTGCTTCTTAAGAGAGCAGGGGAGGAAAGTCTTTCGACAAGACAAGATATTGGAGAGTTTTAAATGAAGATAGATCCTTCCCAGCTTGATTGGCGTTTGTTCTTTCAAAAGCCTCCAGAGCTTGTGTTGCTGTATGGTTCTGATAAAGGATTAATTCGTTTTTTTTTAGAAGACTGTCGTAAGACGCTGAAGAAATCACCCTTTCTTTTAAAAATCGTTCAAGAAGAAATTTTCTGGGAAGATCCTCACAGTTTTTTTCAGTCGGACCTTTTTTCTGAAAAGGGAGCTTCCTCTATTGTCGTTTTGGAAGAGGTTTCTGACAAAAATGCAAAACGCTATCACTCTTTTCTGGACTCGGGAATTAAGGGATCGTTGATTTTGACCTCTTTAAAAATGCGGGCTGCTTCAAGTTTAGTGCAGGAGGCTCAAAAATCTCCTGGTCAATGGGCGGTTGCTTGCTATCCTTTAGGATTACCCGAAAAGGGACTCATCATTCAAAAAAAAGCCCACACCTTGGGGATTCGTTTTTCCAAAGAAGCGCTTCAGATGATTTCAATTGCGATCGATCTGGAAGATCTCTCTGCAACACTAGAAAAACTTTCTCTTTGGGGAGACTCAGAGGTGTTTCCTGAGGCTCTTGAGTCTTGCCTGGGGCAGGTGAACTTTCTTTTTGAAGGGGATCTGGCCTATATTCTTTCAGGTCGTCAGCAGGGGCCTTTTCAGAGTTGGGTTGCTCAAGCCCGAGCCGAAGATGTTTTACAAGGGCTGCGTCAAGCGGGACGTCATTTTATGAACTTGCTCTGTGTACAAAGTGGTCTTCTTTCCCAAAGATCTCTAGATGAAAGTTTGGCAGGACTTTCTTCCCCGATTTTTTTTAAGCAGCTTCCCCTTTTTAAGGCCCATCTACGCCAATGGTCACTTTCTCAACTTTTATTTTCTTTGTCTCTTTTAGCCCGTGCAGAGCTTTTATTGAAGAAAAGGCCCTTCGACCGAGGCTACATTTTTCTTTTGCAACAGATCATGCAATAACCTGCCCTAACTGATGTTTTGATTCTTATACGCCAAAATTATCGGAACGGATTTAAGATTTTTTTGAATCGTTTGATAACTTGCCCTTAAGGGGGGAATTTTTCTTATGGGGGGCTCAAAATTTCTTGACGATGTCGAATCTTTAAGGCGATTTTTTATTTTTCGAAGACGGGGGGTGGGAGAAAGAGGTGTTTTTGCCATATAAAGCATTTTGAGGGCGGCACCTCCAAGACTTTTAAGAGCAGGAACTTTTTTTGTTTCCATCCTTCCAGAAATTTGTGACATTCGAGATTCATCATGAAAAACAAGATGTCTTTCTTTGTTTAATTTTATAGATTTTTGCATATATTTTT
>CAZGKG010000004.1:0-1034 GCA_964525615.1 uncultured Rickettsiales bacterium
TTCTTAGCAAAAGCACGACCAGAACCAGACTTCAAATATTTTTCAAACTGCCTTGCTTTAGTCTCATTTTTAAAGCCCATATATACAATTAATTCCCATGGCTTGTATTTAGCTGTGTGTACAGAACCGCCGGAATTGTGGGTTTCTAGACGTTTTTTAAGATCTTCAGTAATCCCAACATAAACTTGATCTGAGAAAGAAATTGAACGAATTAAATAAACATAAGACATGGTAGTCCTCCTTCGCCAACGCTTCGGCGGACAGCTTTCGTTATTATAAATCTGGCTTGCCAGCTGTAGTTCCCAGAACGAAAGCTGGCGGAGATCGGTTGACCCCAACCTAACCAACTCCAAACTGGGGTGGTATAGTCATGTTTTCACTCTCTGATTTGATTATAGAGGCGTACTTGGAGAGTGTTAAATGAGCGATTTTTGATTATCTGCAACAAAACATTGAGTGAGTTTAGCGTGTCCATAAAATCTCTATTTTCGTTATGTTAAGTACATGTAACGTGTACCTAGAATTACACCATATGTAACCTTAAGGACATACCATGACCTATTTGTGATAAATTTCGTCATTATTGTGACACAACCCCTTATTTCTGGAGGTGGTGATAAGAGTTATCATTATTAGCGATAATTGTTGAAATCGATAATAGCGTACTCTTGTGCTCTCTCAGGTGACGATGTCAAGCTTTGCTATTATCGTATACTGACTTATTCGATAATAATTGATATGCTGTATATATTATCAAAAACAAAGGGTGTTAAATGGATATAGAGCAATCACCAAGCGGTCAGATCATTAGGGGGGATTCGGGCTATAAAGCTTTTATTCCAGCGGCTTTGCCACCGAAACTTGAGTGGGATAATGCGCTTGTCTATAGCCTATCGCGTGCTGATTTCTTGCTTGGGAAATTGGCCCGCGAAGGAAGCAGATTGCCTAATCCTCACCTTCTATTGCGTCCATTTATAACCAGAGAGGCTGTCTTATCCAGCAAAATAGAAGGTACTCAGGCCACTTTGGGTGAA
>CAZGKG010000004.1:1044-29038 GCA_964525615.1 uncultured Rickettsiales bacterium
GCGGATAGTGGTGTTAGCGTCAAACAAAATCCGGATGATTTACAGGAAGTTCAAAACTATATCAAGGCATTAGATTATGGCATCAAAAGATTAAAAGAATTGCCATTGTCTTTGAGGTTAATTAAAGAAATTCATGAGTCTTTGATGCAAGGCGTAAGGGGCTCTCATGCCACGCCAGGTGAATTTAGACGCACGCAAAATTGGATAGGATCGCCTGGGTGCACTCTAAACACAGCAAAGTTTGTACCTGTTCCGCCTGATCATTTGATGGATGCCTTAAGCGAATTAGAACGTTTTTTGCATAATCGGCAGTTGCCACCTCTTATTCACATTGCTCTATGTCATTATCAATTTGAAGCGATACATCCATTCTTAGATGGTAATGGCCGTGTCGGACGACTACTAATTACATTGTTACTGATAGAGCAGAAAATGCTTCCTTCCCCTTTGTTATATTTATCAGCATTTTTTGAAGCAACGCGCGATGAATATTACCGGCAGCTTTATAATGTAAGTAGAGATGGCACATGGCGCGACTGGCTTATCTATTTTCTGAGTGGCGTTGCTGTTCAATCTGAAGATGTTTTGTCCCGGGCGGAGCGTATCAATGCACTACTGCAGGATTGGAAAATAATTGTGGCAAGTAGTGGTTCATCAGTTGCAGTCGATATTGTAGAGCGTCTGGCGGTCAATCCTTATGTAACGATTAATAAAATTGCTGAAGATTTGGGGGTTGCTTATAGCACAGCACAAAGAGGTATCCAAAAATTAGAAGCAGCAAACATTATTCAAAAGACTTCTGATAGTAAGCGTGACAAAGTTTATTGTGCGGGCCGGGTACTCAGCATTTTAGAAGAGCCTACAAAGATTAGTGCAGAAGCTGATGGGTAATCTATGAGCACCTTCCATTCCAACATCATCAGCATTTATGGCGAAAAAGGCAAAGCATGGATAAATGAACTGCCTCGGCTTGTTGCGGCAATATCTTCAAGGCTGGATTTACGTGATTTAATTGAGATCACTAATCTTACTTACAACTATGTATTATCTGGATTTCAAGGCGATAATCCTATCATTTTAAAATTGGGACTTGATCATGAAGCACTAACTCGAGAAGTGTTCGCCCTCAAGTGCTTTGCAGTATATGGCGTAGTGAAGGTGTTAGCCGAAAATGATGGCATGTTACTTCTGGAAAGAGCGGTTCCTGGTACATCTCTCAAAAATTATTTCCCGAATAGGGATCAGGAATCTATCGAAATTGCATGCAAGGTTATGAAAAAGCTTCATAAAGCAAATATTCCTATAACGCATAATTTTCCTCATATCAAAGATTGGCTTACGGCTTTGGATAGGGACTGGCCCATTCCTGATGCGTATCTTAAAAAAGCGAGAAAGCTTCGAGATCAGCTTTTAAAAATGTCTTCTGCAGATGCCTTGCTCCATGGTGATCTTCACCATGATAATATTTTGCAAAATGGCAATGATTGGCTGGTGATCGATCCAAAAGGGGTTATTGGTTCTCCTATCAATGAAATATGGGCATTTGTTATGGATATCGAACGAGATATTCCATTTATAGCACAATATTTTAACTTCAGAACTCAGGATGTATTTAACTGGTATTTTGTGCATGTAATATTAGCTGCATGCTGGAATTTGGAAGATAATATTGATGCAAGTTTATTTCTTGGGTTGGCAGAGAAAGCATATAAATATGTTTCTTAGTTATGCCCCCATATGTAAAAATTTAAGTAGGTCGCAAATAGAATCCAGAGTAAATATGGCATCATAAGTACTGATACCAATCTTATCTTTCGGTAAGAAAGCCAAATTATTGTGGCGACCAGAATATCCATAGCGCCCAAAACTACAAGGGAAAGCCCGGTTAAGTGGTAATGGAAAAAAAAAAGTGGATGAAAATGATATTTTGAAAAACAAGCGATACCAAATTATAGTGACTATCAGAATATCCATAACGCCCAAAACTATAAGGGAACGTCCGGTTAAGTGATAGTGGAAAAACAAAGGCGTCCAGCTCCAGTTTAAAATGAGCTGGGTCACGTATAAGATTTTAAGCGCCTTTAGTTTTGGAAATGAAGACGCGCGCCAAATAAGCCAACCGCAAGCACCAATAATGCCGTATAAAATAGTCCATGCTATTGGAAATATATAATTTGGCGGTGTCAGGGTGGAGCGATGTAAGGTGCTGTACCAACTACTAATCTCCGGCTTGGTAAAAGAGCCAATGACTCCTCCTATTGCGATCAGGCCTAGGGTCCAGATGATTAGAGAGAGGTAGGGTTTATTTTGCATCTTCTGCCTCATCATTAATGCTTGATATCATATTCCTCAGCTGATTTGTAAATGCAAAAATAGAAGGATTTTCTTCCATAATATTAGATAAATTGATAATGCTAATTTGCGTCTTTGGATCGTAAGAAATTTTGGCTTGATAGCCAGATGTTCCGCCGCAATGCTGATACAATTGAGTTATTCCATCCTGTGCTATATCGACCCCATAAGCCGCATACAAAGAACCTTCACCGTCATAAAAAGCAAATCCTGTTTTTTGAATCACTGGATGTGTCATGAGCTGAAGCAATTTTATGGGGATGATACGCCCCTGATATAAAGCATGCTGCCATTTTACCAGATCGATTGGAGTTGAAATAATGCCACCTGCTGTAAATAATTTTGAAAAATCAGGCTTATCTGAAATCTTTTGAATTTGACCGCTGTTCTTTTCAAATCCAGGCACAAGAGCTGCGAAAGCAGGGTCATTTTTTAAAGATGCAGGTGTTCCGTCCAGCACCAAAAATGTATCTTGCATTCCCGCAGGATCAAAAAGAGCTCTTTTATAGTAAAAATCGATGGGCTCCGTGGTAAGAGCTTGGATAATATGCCCAATGAGAATATAGCCAAGGTTTGAATAGTGGTATCTTTCTCCTGGAGAATAAAGCAATTGCTTATGGATAGCTTCCAGCTCTGACGTATGACTCAAAAGATGATGGATCGTAATAACCTTTGCAAAATACGGCATTTCCCCTAGCCAGATAGGATGATCCTCGGATAAAAAGTCTGATAAAGGCTTGTTTAAAGCATATGATATGTCATCACCAAAATGTGCAAATAAAAGATTTAAAACGGCTGCGCTTGTGAAATTTTTTGTAACGGATGCAATGAGATATTGTGCATTTTTGTCTTCTTTAATATTCCCAGGAGATGCAAAACTTTTGTGATATAAAACTTGGTCCTGATGCGCCACAATAACACTACCATGAATATCAGGAAATTTGCGAAGAAGGTCTTCAGCGACAGAGTGCACATCAGATATCACT
Source organism: uncultured Rickettsiales bacterium (assembly GCA_964525615.1). Classification (GTDB taxonomy): domain Bacteria; phylum Pseudomonadota; class Alphaproteobacteria; order Holosporales; family CAZGKG01; genus CAZGKG01. Next base: position 4,383 of record CAZGKG010000004.1, read on the forward strand.
GTGATATTGCCATTAAAACTCATAGATTAATCTCACACTTATGTCTTAAATTCCCATATGGCCCGTTAAATTCATGACAGGTAAAACCTGATTTAGTATAAAAATCTACTGATTCCACGTCTGTTTCCGCCATAATCTTGCAGCCTTTACAACTTTTCTTTACTTCTTCTAAAAGCAATGTTCCAATCCCTTGCCTTTGGTAGTGCAAAGATACGCTGATGTGGTGAATGGTAATGACCTCACTTGATTTACAGAAGCCTAAAACTCCAACAAGAATATCACTGATAAAGGCGCCTATGATCGTATGATCAGGATTTTTGTAGCTTTCAATTACCTCTAGTACTTTTTCTGGCGAAGGATTGCCAATAGCGCCATGAATAACTGAAGCTAGTCTTGGGTCATCAAGGTTCACAGATTTTATAGTAATTTTATTTTCTGCATTCATAAACGATAGACTCATCTTGATTAGCAGGTTGCAAAGATTGATCAAAGGCTTTGATTGCTCTGATGTCTTTAAATCCAGCGGATTTTAGTATTCCCAACAACTGGTCCTGCTCATAAATCTTCACTCTCAGCTCTTCAATTTCTGTATGGATAATATTTCCCGCTTCCATCAGTTCATATTTGCAAAGGCTAGTACAGATATCATCTTGCATTGTAGCAAGTCCACTTAAGATAATTTTTTGGCCATTCGGTTTAGGCCATACCGAGCCACGCCATATGTCTAACTGAGGAACAGAGTTTAAAGTTTCAGCTTCAAATAAGAAGATACCACCGTCAGTTAAATGGTCATAAATGACTTGAAGTGACTTCTCTACCTGCACAGGGTCGATGATTAAACAAAAGGAGCCACTGGGAATAAAAATCAAATTGTATTTTTCTGGTCGATTTAAATCTTCAGCAAAACCTTTCCATACCATAGGTTTTAGATTTTTAACCTTTGCTTTAGCATGCAAGACTTCGAGCATATGGTCGCTGGCGTCAAAGCCATGCACATCAAATCCATCTTCAATTAATGAGAGTAAAAACCGACCTGTGCCACACATCGGCTCTAAAATAGGACCGTTCGCTTTCATAACGTAATCACGATAAAAAGCATAAGCATCTTCTGGTGGATTAGGCTTACTTAAATCGTAAACCTCCGTGCAAAGGCTGAGATAGGTATCTAAGGTTTTATCCATTCATCACCTCGTCAATAATTTGTTTTTGTAAACTAGCCTCAGGGCTGTTTTTATATGAGATTTGGCATAGCGCAAACGTTGCTTTCCAAAGTGCCCAGGCACGGGCTCGGAGCCATGTATCTGGGTCCATATCCATTTTTGATATAAAGGTCTCACGAGAATTGCCAATCCACAAAGTAAAAGAGGCAGTGTTAGCCAGTTAGCGCAGGACTTTGGTGTCACCCTGAAGTTAGATTCTGTTTATAATAGCATGGATTATCTTGATGATAAGGCGGTGACGCGGCTTCAACAGCAGTCTTTAATTGGAGCACAAGGCTTATTGCGCGAGAAAATCGATATTCTATTTTTTGATGCGACAACGCTATATTTCGAGTCATTTGCAGAAGACGAACTGCGCGCCAAAGGTTTCAGCAAAGACAATAAATTCAACCAAACGCAAATATTACTCACTATATTTGTCACCAGTGCTGGCATTCCCGTTGGTTACGATATCTTCCCTGGCTCAACTTATGAAGGGCACACTTTATGCAAAGCGCTTGAACAACTGAAGAGTCGCTTTGCCATCAATAACGTTGTATTTGTTGCCGATAGCGGCATGCTAAATGCTAATAGTTTACGGATGTTGGAAGCACAAGGATATAAGTACATCATTGGCGCCAGAATTAAAACTATGTGCAAGGATGTTCAAACAGAAATTTTAGATAAAAGCGCATATCAACCATTAAATAGTGAAGGGGATGATGGCCTGCTACGCACAATTTCCTTACCCAATAATAAGCGGCTTGTGGTAACACATAGTAGCAAAAGAGCATATAAAGACGCCAAAGACAGAGAAATAGCAATCGCCAAACTAAAGAAGCAGCTGCAAAAAAGCTGCAATCCAAAGGCGATGATCAAAAATTCTGGTTATCATAAATATTTAAAAATAGAAGGCGAGAGTGCCGTTGTTTTTGATGAAGATAAATTATCCAGCGCTGCTAACTGGGACGGCTTGCATGGTGTTATCACCAATGATTTAGAGTTAAATGCCTTGGATGTGTTAAAGCAATATAAGGGGTTATGGCAGGTAGAGGAAACCTTCCGCCTAGCAAAACATAATTTGCAAATTAGGCCGATATACCATTGGACGGCACCAAGAATCAAAGCACATATTGCAATTTGTTTTATGGCACTATGCTGCATGCGACACTTAGAATATCGTGTCAATTTACAGCAGCGCAAAATGTCACCCGAGGTAATAAGAAAGGTGCTTAACGGCGTATCAGTGACATTAGTGCGCCATATTAAAGACAACAGGGTGATCGCCATCCCTGATGCCATAACTGATGATGCTAAAATTATATATAAAACATTTGATAAGACTCTTTCTGATACTCCGTATTTAGTCTAACAACTTTTTGGCAAAGCAATCTTTGTTGTGCCTAACTTTTTTTGATATGCACTATATATCATAATCTTAGTCACGTTAACCTCGGAAGTCGGGACAGCATTTGCAACAAGTATGCAAAAATTTGTTGAAAGTGGTGATCAATCTTTTGTAGCGCGTCTGCTATCGTTTGGCCCGCGAATTTGGTATGACGAAAATTTTGATGCATCCAAACTTTGGGAAGGCGTAGAGGTTAATTCTGTCGGAGCTGGAATCATATGGGGCTCTATGTTTGCTGATTATAGTGTTGCTAACGCTCTAAAAGCTATTAGCTGCCCGATTTTCTTGGCGCTTGGAAGATATGACTACTTCAACCCACCGCATTTATGGGAAAAATACCGCGACCATGCATCAGATCTCACAGTCCGTATTTTTGAAAAAAGTGGCCATACTCCTGGGCTCGAAGAGTCTAATAATTTTGATGAAGAGTTGATTAGGTGGTTGTGGGGGAAGTGATCATGGAACCGGATTTACTCGAGGCTGTGACTAAAGCTTTAGAAGATTGTTTTGGTCACGAAGTAAAAATCAACGACGTCCAAATTTTAAGTGAAGCTGATAGAAGGAATCGAATTGCGCGTTTGTTTTTGTCTACAGGCAATAATGAAATGCGATCTGTCATCTTCAAACAATCACTCTCCGACAAAACTCAGGAAACCACCGATGAAGATATTCTGGCAAGGTTCGCCAGAGATTTTGCCGGGCTTAAATTCTTGAACGGGTCTGACATTAATCACAGCATTCCTAAGTTTTTAGGCGCAAATCAAAAATTTAGATTCATCCTCCTTGAAGATCTAGGAAACACACATATCAGCTTGGTTGATAGTTTGACTAAATCTGATCCCGATAAAGCAATAGCCGCTCTTAAGCGCTTTACCAAATCTCTTGCGCATTTTCATATGGCAAGTTATGGGCGTCTTGGGGAATATGATGAACTATTGGTGTCTGCCCATCCTAAGCGGGAAACTCTAGAAGACCGCATCAAATGTAACGAAGAAGATTTGATCCCTAAATTAGAGCTTGTTTGTAATAGCTTTGATGTTGCTTTTACAAATGCAGTAAAACAAGAGGCCATAGATGTGATCAAAATGAGCTTAAGTCCAGGAGATTTCTATGTGCTAACCCATGGCGATATTTGCCCCGACAACGTATTCGACCATGAAGATAAAGACGAACTTCAGCTGATTGATTTTGAGTGGGTCAGGCCTGGAAGTGGTTTGCTGGATGCAACTTATTTTAGGATGAATTTCCCTACCTGTTGGTGCGCCAAAGATTTGCCTGAAGATGTTATTGTAGAACTTGAGTCATTGTATAGAAAGACGATTGCAAGCAAAATTGAGGCTAGCCTTGATGACAGCAAATACAATGAAAGCTATGTTGCAGCTTGTGGGTTTTGGCTACTCAGCTCCATGCCATTTGCCTTGCGTATCATGGATAAAGATGAGTGCTGGCCATCTGGTCCGGTGCCTGCTGATTCATTATGGAAGCAAGAAGCAAACTTGGCTAGGCCACGTTTTATCTCGAGATTGCAAGCATTTATCCAGGTGTCAAAAGCGCATGATTACTTGCCACATTTGCGTTTAGCTGCAAAAGAAATGCTAGCGAGAGTTTATGACAGATGGGATGACGCCAGACAGCTTGATTTATATCCAGCGTTTCAAAATTAAAAATCGAAGCTGGATGTGTTATTCTTTGGGGTTTTGAATCGATCACTTACTATCGTCTTCAAAAATCTCACTTCGCTTTTCTTGGAAGGGGCTCGCATCATAAAACAGTTCGATTTTAGAGATGCGCCGATCCATGAATTCCATCAGTACTGCTGCCCTAAATTCACCAATGGGTGATGGAACAATCATATCGTAGGCGAACATGATTTGATTGCCGCCCGCAAAACGTGATCTGATTTGGATGTCCTGCAATATGCCACCAAAGTTTTTTGCGGCTGCAACAACAGATTCCTTACCATGCATTTCTGCAAGAGGTCCGATGAAATGCACATTATTATGCAGGTAGCCGGCCATCTTATCAAAATCTTTTGCAAGCATGGCATTGTAATAGCTTTCAGCAAGGTCCAAATTATCAGTTGTGTTCATATTTAACTCCTATTATAGTATAAGTATGCTGATAATATATTATAAGGACACTGATATATCAATAGATAAAGAGGTAGGTGTTAAAGGTTTGCTTGGATATAAACTGAAAAAGACCCAACACGCTCTGCGCCTTCATATGGATGAAGCGTTAAGAGCTCTTGATCTCACCACCCCACAATATGCGGTACTTGCTCAACTGGAGTTAAAGCCGGGAGCGTCTAATGCTGCACTTGCAAGATCAGCTTTTATCACCGCCCAAACCATGCATGGTATTGTCGCTAATTTAGAAAAACGGGGTTTAATTCAGCGTAAAAGCGATGCTTCTCACGGTAGGATTTTGTGCACAGAATTAACAGATCAAGGGCATAAAGTTATGACGCAAGCGCATGATATGATTCGCGATGTTGAAGCGCGCATGCTCGCTACAGTAAACCCAGAGCATCAGGCACTTCTGGAAAGGCTCCTTCTTGAGTGTTTTAATAATTTGCAGTAGTGGGGATGTGAATTAGGAGCTATTCCTTATAATACGTGTATGCTCTTTCAATTGTCCCATTGGTGCGAAAATTAGATTGCAGGTGTTCTAAACATTGCATCCGATCGTCACCACCTTCATCAGACAAAAATATGTATTCACAATAGTCGCCGATGTCTTGGATGATACGTTCGAAGCGGTAATAGGCGAGTAGATCATGATTGATTTCTGTTTGGCCATAACCTTTATAAAAAAGCGACGCTTCTTCGTTAGGCGTCAGTCCGCTCTCCCAAACACCGCTACCTACAAACATCAGATCTCGCTCCTTGGGAGCAAAGATGAGCGTATCCCAGTCAACAATATAAAGGGCGTTTTCTTTATCAATAATTAAATTCCAGCCATGCATATCAGCGTGGCATAGAACATAGTCGAGTTGCTGTTTTTGGATTGTGATTGCAAGCGCTTCAGCTCGCTCGACAAGTTTAAGTATTTCGCTAATTTTGGATTTCAGGAACAATGCCATTTTTACAGCTACAGGCTCTTCAAAAACCTCACTTTCAATGCGTATCAGAAATGCTTTTACAGTTTCTCGCCATTTAGAAGAGAACGTCTCCCGCGGTACGCCATTTGTTATTGATTCAGGAATATCAACGCTGTGAAGCTTTTTAATGGTCGCCCCAAATTGAAACCAGTGCTCATCTGATGGTTTAGCGTCCACACCATTATGTCCGTCTACATAAGGATACAGAATTGTTTTGAAGGACCCCAGAGCTGAATATAATTGCCCTAGCTTAGTCAGTATAGGTGGTATCATTTGCTTGATACCCAGATCAGCTAAGTATTTTGGAAGTGTGACCGAAGCCTCTAAAAATTTACCGCTTCTTAATTTAAGAAAGTAGTCTGTTCCGTCAGTGGCTGTTACACGATAAACCGCTGTGTTGAAATCAGCGCCAAGAGGTAGAAACATTACCTTGTCTACAGTCAGCCCATACGCATTCCGTAAACACTCAATGATTCCTTCGTCTTTGAGATCAGGTTTTATTAGCATGGTCGAGCACCTCCTCTAATAATGGGTTAAACTCAAGCATGCCATCTGTAATAATCTCAAATGATTCTTGATCAATTTCTAAAAAACCATAGCGAAAAACATAGCCCCACGAATTTTTATTTTTGATAAATGGCAGTGACTGTACAAGCGGTTTGATATCAATGTGCTTTGCTTCAAAATAATTGATATTACGCTTAAATGGTTTGAATCCATCGCCCATATCTACTTGGTAAGGTGCATCATCAATGACCTCGCCAATTGCAGTAAATTTTTGATAGAGATTAGACTCTTCCATGGTTATTTTAGACGAATAATAAATTACAAAATCACCACTGGATAGTCGTTTAGCCGGCGCAGATTTACCGTGACAGAATTGGCAAATGCCAAGCTTAACACCGTTTTCTACATGCTCTTTACATGCAACGCCAATCCAGAATTTTGCTGCATTATTCATCTGAGATACCTGCAGTTAATTTCGCCAAAATTTGCACAAAGCTTTTTTGCTCCTGATCAGAGGCTTTGCTGAAAAAAGTATTATCAATACCTTCTACAATGGGGACTAAAGTACGCACCATATCTTTACCTTTTTCGGTAAGCGAAACGCTCTTTGCACGTGTGTCTACCTCATGCTCTATACGATTTACAAGACCCATTTGAACAAGTTTTTTAAGAGATTTTGATACAGTCATCTTATCAAGCTTAGACCAGTTAACGATAAGGATTTGAGTCGTATCATATCCATGAGCCTCAAACCACATGAGGGTTGCTATAATCACAAACTGCGGCATAACGCTAAATAGTTTTGCTCCTTCTGCCCCTGATTCGACATGCATTGTAGGGCCCCGCTCATTTTTTCCTGGAATAAATTTTAAGTATGACTCTTGTCTTCCGAAGGGAATCATATCAATGAATGTATCAACACCAAAACTTAACCAAAGATCTGGGCTTTCATGTTGAATGGCTCTTGCAATGGAAGTTTTGCCGCTAGAGCCACACCCATTTAAGAAAATAATTTTACTCATGCTGCATCCGCTGTTTGTTGTTGTAAAATGCCGCGCAAATGCTCATCAAATCCTTGCTTATTTTCCCCTAAACTCACAAAAAAGGATTTTTCGGCCTTGAGTAAATCCTTTGCTGCGCCTTGGATTTTAGCGACACCTGCATCTGTTAATTCTGAAAATTTAGAGCGCTCATCGCCTTCTTTTTGGGAACGCTTCAAGAGTCCTCTCTTCTCTAAGGCGCGCAGCACCTGAGAGGTCATGGTGATATCAAAACTCAAGAACTTGGCAAGGTCATTTTGTGATACATTCGCCTTATCTTTCTTCAAAAACCCAAGCGTCATCAAAAGCATAAACTGAACGTGGGTGAGATCATGAGGCAACAAAGTGCTTTCAATCTTGCGCTTCCACGCAAAATAAGCAGAATAGAGCAAAAACCCCGATACTTCGTTCATATTGATCCAGTTCGTTTTTGATGATGCGCATGAGGGGCAAGAAAATAATTTTTGGAATTGATGAAATGACGACACTTTTTGATTTGCATGGAAAAACAGCCATCATCACAGGAGCTTCGAGTGGTTTAGGGGAGGTATAAATCGTAGTAGAGAAAAATTATCCAAATCCCAACACACTTTATCCCATAGCAGGAGTCACAAGGACTGTATACTTAAAAAATATCATCACAAATCCGCAAATCATTATTGGCAACTATACCTATTATGATGATCCTGAAGACGTCTACAACTTTGAGAAAAATGTTCTTTATCTCTTTGACTTCATGGGAGATAAGCTCATCATCGGCAAATTCTGTCAAATAGCTACTGGCGTACGTTTCATAATGAATGGATCAAACCATGCAATGAGTGGCTTCTCCACCTATCCATTTAAGGTGTTTGGTGGAGAGTGGTCATTAAAAGACCCAATGCAAGTAGTGAGTAAAGGAGATACGGTCATCGGTAATGACGTTTGGATCGGAAATGGTGCAACCATTATGCAAGGTATCAAGATTGGTGATGGCGCTATTATCGGCACCAATAGCCTGGTCACAAAAGATGTGCCAGCCTACACAATTGTTGGCGGAAATCCTGCAAAAGAAATTCGCAAAAGGTTTGACGAAGAAACAATCCCAACGTTGCTTGCTCTCAAATGGTGGGATTGGGGAGTGCAAAAAATCACGGATAATCTTGAGGCTATCACCAGTGGCAAGATAGATGAATTGAAACGAATTTATGAGAATAAAATATGAATATAAGATTGCTAAAAAGCCAAGATATACAGGTATTAGAAGAATATTTGGCTCCCCATAAAGCAGAATGCATGTTTATTTGCAGCAACCTCAAAGCTGCAGGAATTGAATATGGTGGTGAAGATTTTGAAGGCGAATATTTTGGTTATTTCGATAAGCATGACGGTCATTTAGAAAGGCTAATTGGCGTTATGGTTCATTATTGGAATGGCAATATCATGATGCATGCTAGAGATCATGATGTATTAGAAAATCTTATATCGCATCTCAAAAAGAATATTAGCAGGCCAGTAGCAGGGATTTTAGGTCCAAATATTCAAGCAGAACATGTCATCAAGAAGCTTGGTCTATCAAGGCTTAGTTTCGGGATTAATAGTAACGAAGGGCTGTATGAAATCAATCTCGGAGCTTTAAATGAGTTTAATATACCGAGCAACATGAAGATTATATCCACACAAGATGTATCCAAAGATATATTAATTAAATGGATGAAAAGTTATGATATTGAAGCGTTAGAAGCCTTAGATGACGAAAACCTCGAAAAACAAGTCCAAGAGCATTGGAATTTACGTCTTCAGAAAAATGACGCTTGGGTTTTATTATTAGATGGCACTCCTGTAGCTTTAAGTGCTTTCAACGCTCGTCTTTCAGATATGGTTCAAGTTGGCCCTGTATGGACTCCTCCTGAATATCGTAATAAGGGCTTTGCAAGACTGCTTCTCGCCTATACTTTGCACCAGGAAAAACTTAAGGGAACAAAACAAGCAATATTATTTACCGATAATCCAGCAGCAATAAAAGCTTATCTTGCTATTGGCTTTAAAAAAATCGGTAATTATCGTCTAGCGTTGCTAGAAAAACCAATCAAATTGCAAGAGATAGAATTTACGACATCTCCTGTGGCAACTGATATCGATTTTTTAACACAAAAAATTAATCAAGAGACACCTGAATTTGGCGCAGCTTAGCCTTTTGCATTTTTCTTACGAGACGAGAAAAACCAGATTATTGCAGGTTGCAATGGAAGCGTGATTTTCGGCAGCATTTATACGGATCAATTGTGGGTACATCCCGATCACCGCAAAAAAGGTTTAGGACATCAATTGATGGAAGCAGTACATGACTATGGCCGCAAGTCAGGATGTACCATGGCAACCGTTGCCACGATGAGCTTTCAGGGAGCCAAAGCGTTCTATGAAAAATTGGGATACGTAAGTGATTTTGAGAGGCATGGTTATACCCAAAATTCTAGCTGCATATTTTTAAAGTGGAGCTTGTAATGTTTAAAGTTGATTGGGAAAAAACAAGTGTCACATACCAGCTGCCAGAAGGCATAGTAGAGAAAATGGTGCGCCTTATTTATCCTGATGAAACACTTATCTCAAGTGAAGTGATTGCTGGTGGATGCGCCAATCTTAATTTTAAAATTCAGTTGGAAAATGAAAAGCACCCACTGATTTTGCGTGTTTATTTGCGCGATAAAGATGCTGCTTCCCGAGAACAAAAATTAGCGACTTTATTAAAGGAAACCGTACCTGTACCGCTAACGCATTATATCGGCGAACTTGAAGGATATCATTTTGCCATTACAGAGTATATTCCTAGCATACCTCTTCGAGATCTTTTACTTAAGTGCGCACCGCATGATCTGAGTGCAATCATGAGTGACGTGGGTATGATTCTCTCAAAAATCACAGCTTATGACTTTCCAAAATCTGGCTTCTTGAATAAAGAGTTGGAGGTGGTCCCATACGAATCCTCCGATATCATAAATTTTGCACAAGGCTGCTTGAATTACAAAACTGTATTATCTGTGCTATCGCCTGAGGTGGTTGCTGGAATCAAAAAAGCTATAGAGCAGCACGCCACTTTATTTCCCAATAGTGATGAGAAGTATCTTGTTCACGGTGACTTTGATCCTGCCAATATTTTGGTAGACCAAATTAATGGCTCTTGGTTTGTCACCGGCATTTTGGACTGGGAATTTGCTTTTTCTGGTTCTTGCCTTTGGGATGTTGCTAACATGATCAGATACGCCCATAAAATGCCGCCTAAATTCCAGAACTCATTTATAGATGCTTTAGAAAGCAACGGTATCAAATTGCCTACTGATTGGCGCACAACTACACATTTATTAAATTTATCATCGTTGCTTGATCTTCTTAAACGATCAGACCCTAAAGACCATCCGCATCGATGCACTGATATTCGAGAACTGATAACCCATATTTTATCAGAGTTAAATCACATGCAAAAAATAGACCGTGTTGAAATTAAACCTTATGACCCAAATTGGCCTCATATTTTTGAAAAAGAGGCGCTACTTATCCGTCAAGCATTGGGGGATAACTGCATTGCTATTCATCATGTCGGCTCAACGGGAGTAGAAGGCTTGGCGTCTAAGCCTAAGATAGACATTATCGCAGTTGTACGAAATTTGTTTTTTGATAAATCACAATTGGAGGCTGTGGGTTATAAATATAGGGGTGGGTTTAGTATTCCTCTGCGCAGAAGCTTCACAATAAGAACCGTTGATAGGAATATAAATCTTCATATTTTTGAAGAAAACGATCCTGAAATTGAGTTAAATATTTTATTTAGGGATCATTTGCGGGAGAACCCTAGTGCTCGGGATGAATATGCATTGCTTAAATACAAGCTGATTGCAGAAGAATCTTCCCACCAGAAAAACGCCTCTATTTATAGAGGATATACTTTTGGTAAACACGATTTTATTCAAAGCATATTAAATCAGTCTGGCTTTAATAAACACCGATTTGTGCTATGCACCCACACTTTAGAATGGGCTGCTGCTAAATATTTCCGGGACACTTATTTCTTTGGTCCCCACGGCATAGAAGATCCTTATACATGGACCTTTAACCATGAAGATCATGCTCATCTTGTTTTATATCAAGGCACAGAGATTGTCGCTTACGCCCATATTCAGTTCTGGCCTGATACAAGAGCGGCAATTCGTATTATTGCTACTGATGAGAATAAGCGAAATCAAAGCTTCGGAAGCAGGTTTTTGACGCTTATAGAGAAGTGGTTAAAAAGTTTAGGGGTTAAAACCATCCATGCTGAATCTAGGCAAAGCAGTTTAAGGTTCTATCTCAAAAACGGCTATACAGAAATGTCGTTTAATGATCCCGAAAACCATGAATCTGATCCAAATGATGTTCCGGTGGGTAAGGTGTTATGATTGAAACTCCACGCTTGTTGTTACGTCGCCCAATAAATGACGATATGTTGATAGCAGAGAATCTATGGCGAGATGAGAAAGTTCGAGAATTCCTTGGCGGCATTATTTCTGATGATCTTATTAAGCAAAAAGTAGTTGAACTCCAAAATCATTGGGAGCTTTATCAATTTGGGCTATGTGTTGTGTTTGACAAGAGCGCTAAAAAAATAACAGGCCTTTGTGGGTTGCATCATTCTAAAGATCGCATTGAGCTTTCTTATATGTTTTTTTCGGAGTTCTGGGGAAAGGGTTTTGCTCGTGAAGCTGCAACAGCATGCATAGATTACGGATTCAACACCTTAAAATTTAATAAAATCATTGCTATTACCCAAGAAGCAAACATCAAGTCATGTCAACTGCTACTCCGGTTTTCGTTCTCTAAAAAATGCATGAGCAAAAAACATCAATCCTATAAAACCAAGGTAAATAGAGGGTTTGGGGACATGCGTACCTTCGTCCGGAGTGTTCGCATGTATCGGAGATGGAGAGGGTAAAAATGGAGATTTTAGTGGTAAAATAGCAAAATTGGAGAAAGTGAGGTACGGGTCTAACTCCAGAAGAAAAAGCTGGAAAGCTCAGAAATACTGGGGTTTCGAGCGGTGCTAACGCTAGCACAAGAAGACGTGAGAAAATTTATCTTTAAAAATCTGGCGGAGGGAGAGGGATTCGAACCCTCGATACGGGATTAGCGTATACACGATTTCCAATCGTGCGCCTTCAACCACTCGGCCACCCCTCCTCGATATGAGAACTTTAGAGAAAAACCTGTCGGAACTCAACGGTCTTCCTTCATAGAAGTGCTTTTTCTTGAATTTTTTTGAGTAGAGAAGAGTTAAGAAAGATTTTTCTTTAAGGGGAGGGGGGGAATATCGTTTCGAGATCAAAAGCTTGAGACGCTTTTAAAAGACGCTGCGTATAGGCTTCTTTGGGGGATAAGAAAATCTTTTCTGTTTCTCCCCCTTCGATAATACGTCCTTGGCGCATCACAAGAACACGATGACTCATTGTTCTGATCACCTTGAGATCATGGCTAATAAAAATATAAGAAAGTTTATAAAGTTCCTGAAGTTTTCTTAAAAGGTCTAAGATGTCCGCTTGGATCGAGAGATCCAGGGAAGATGTTGGTTCATCCAGAATTAAGAGGGAGGGCCTTAACACAAGGGCACGGGCAATAGCGATTCGTTGTCTTTGTCCTCCCGAAAATTCATGAGGGTAGCGGCATCGATCTGACGGGGAAAGGCCAACATTTTCGAGAGCCTGATTTACCTTCAAATCTTGTTCACGGGGGGAGCCTCCCAGGCGATGGACTTCAAGTCCTTCAGCAATAATTTGGCTAACTGAAAGGCGTGGGTTCAGGGAAGCAAAAGGATCTTGAAAAATCAGTTGCATAGAAGCCCTTAAGTGCCGTAATTCCTTTTGAGGGACCGAAAAAAGATCTTTTCCTTCTATAAATAATTTTCCCTCTGCTTTTAAAAGTCTGAGTAATGCATACGCTAAGGTAGTTTTTCCTGAACCACTTTCTCCCACAATTCCTAAGGTTTCTCCGGCGCACAGGGTAAGGGAAAGTTCGTGTAAAATCGGGGTCATCTGTTTTCGAAGCCAGGAACCGTTTTGTCTGCTCACAAGAGTAACGGAAATTTTTTCAGCCTTTAAAAAAACAGGACATGTCGTAGGGAAGGGAGGTAAATGGCCTTTTGGTTCGCTATTGATGAGCCGTTTTGTGTAGTCCTTTTGAGGTCTTTGAAATATTTCCTGAGTGTCACCCGCCTCAACAATTTTTCCTTTTGTCATCAAGATCACACGATTTGAAAGTTTTGCGGCGATGCCTAGATGATGGGTGATTAGTAAAACGCTCATGCCTGTTTGTTGCTGAATGCTTTGAAGGCGCGTCAGAAGTTCTGCTTGTAAGGTGACATCTAAAGCAGTTGTTGGTTCATCGGCGATTAAAAGGACAGGATGGCAAGAAAGTGCAATGGCCATCATGACCCGTTGTCTTTGTCCTCCCGATAGTTGATGAGGGTAAGATTTAAGACGTTTTTTAGCCTCTGAAAACCCAACCCAATCTAAAAGTTCTTCGACTCTATGTTTTAGTCGTTTCCCTTGAAGTTTTTCATGAAGAATCAGGGGCTCTGCGATCTGGTATTCAATTGTTTGAAGGGGATTCAAGGAGGTCATAGGGTCTTGAAAAACCATTCCAATACGACGACAGCGTATTTCTTGAAGTGTAAGAGGATCTGCCCCTAAAAGCTCTTTTCCTTGAAATTGGATAGAGCCGGAAATTTTTGTTGTAGGGGGTGGCGGGAGTAACTGTAGAATAGAATGGGCAATTGTGGACTTCCCAGAGCCGCTTTCTCCTAGAAGAGTTAAAGTTTCTCCTTCGCAAAGGGTAAAAGAGGCTTTTGATACAGCAGCAATATTTTTTTGACTGCCAGATAAAAAATCAACAGAAAGATTTTCAACGCGCAACAAAGGGGTGGAAGAAGAGGATTGAATCAAAGTGTCATCCTTCAGGAACGAAGAGACAGTTTAAGAAGTATTCTCCCTAAAGAAGGGGAGCTAAAGAAATTTTTTTTTAAAAATAAAAAAAGAAAGGGATCCTCACAAGAGATTTATTTAATTTTTGTTTCCTTAAATAAAACATGACGACGGATACGACGGTCATATTTACGTAATTCCATTTTTTCAGGTTTGGTGCGAGGATTACGTTTTGCAACATAAAAGGTGCCAGTTCCCTCTGTGCTGAGCAATTTCACAACAATAACACCGCGCTTTTTCGCCACGGGGATCCCCTCCATTTAAAAGACTTTCATTAAAAGATAATGGATTTCTAAAAACCGTCAAGAGGATCTTATCGTTTACTTTTTTGAAGGCTTAGTTTTGATGAGCTTTTTTCGTTAGAAAGTGCTCTTTTAAGGGTTTTTATAAATTTGGTTGCAATAGGAGCAAATAGCCTCCCCATGGGGTTCCAAGGTGAGATAAACTCTGGGGTGGCCGGAAGGACCATCTCCTTGGCAAAAGACCATTTTTCCTTGAATCACAATAGGGTGATGGGCTGCCCTTTCCTCCCGCATAGAAGATGTCCATACGCTCATAGAAAAAATCGAAGGACTCGAGGGTCTTTTTTTCATTTGTCTTTAAGTATATACCTAAAAAAGAAAGAGAGAGAAAAAAATTTGATCCATTTTTCGGCGCCCGTAGCTCAGCTGGATAGAGCGTTGCCCTCCGGAGGCAAAGGCCAGGGGTTCGAATCCCTTCGGGCGCACCATATATCCAATCCTTAAAAATTTTCTACGAAATCATAAGGTTATACTAGAAAATTTTAAAGATGTGTTGCTTAATTTTGAGAGATTGTTTGAGTCATGCAGCTTTCCTCTTCCTCTTGGGATTTGTTTGAACCCCACTTAAAAAAATTAAATGCTTCTCAACGGCAAGCAGTTGAACAAACAGAGGGAGCCGTTCTAGTCTTAGCAGGGGCTGGTACTGGGAAAACCCGTGTGTTGACAACGCGATTTGCTTATCTTTGTGCCTCCGGGCAGTGTTATCCTTCAGAAATTTTAGCAATGACCTTTACCAATAAGGCTTCTCAAGAGATGCGGGAGAGGGTTCAAGGAATGTTACCTCCTCAGTATCAACAAGATTCCCTTTGGCTGGGTACCTTCCATCATGTGGGGCTTCGTATGTTGCGGCGTTATGGGGAAACCCTTGGGTTGCCTGCTCAATTTGCTATTTTAGATACGGATGATCAATTGCGTCTTGTAAAACAAGTGCTTAAGATGCTTCAGATTGATGATAAAAAGTATGCTCCTCGTTTGATTTTATGGGTGATTGGGCGATTTAAGGACCGAGGTCTTTTGCCTGAGGATGTCAGTCTTGGGGAATTAAGACGTCTTAAGGTTGATCCTGAGACAGCACAAACCTATCTCAAGCTTTACACCGAGTATCAGATGGCGCTACGTACCGTGAATGCGGTGGATTTTGGTGATCTGATCTTACTGAGTATTCAGTTGCTTTTAAAAAATCCTTTTCTTTTGGAAAAGTATCATCGTCAATTTAAATACATTCTTGTGGATGAGTACCAAGATATTAACGTGGCGCAATATTTATGGTTGCGCTTGCTTTCTCAAGGATCTGGAAATTTATGCTGTGTTGGCGATGATGACCAGTCGATTTATGGGTGGCGGGGGGCCGAAATTGACCATATTTTACGTTTTGAAAAGGATTTTCCGGGGGCTCATCTGATTCGATTGGAAGAAAATTATCGGTCCACAGATCCGATTTTGAAGGTGGCTTCTCAAGTCATTTCTCAAAATCACCATCGGTTAGGCAAGACCCTTCGGGCGGCTCATCCTGACGCGCACGGTGAAAAAGTAAGGGTGCAAGGATTATGGGATGACAAAGAAGAGGCGCGATTCATTGGCGGTGAGATTGAGGATTTAGTGGGTAAAGGACACGTCTTATCGGGAATGGCTATTCTTGTGCGTGCCGGATTTCAAACACGCGAGTTTGAAGAGCGTTTGATTTTACTAGGGATTCCCTATCGGATTGTAGGTGCTGTTCGTTTTTATGAGCGTCTCGAAATTAAAGATGCCCTCGCCTATTTAAGGGCGGTAGCTCATCCTGATGATAGCCTTGCCTTTGAGCGTCTCTTGAATACTCCGAAAAGAGGATTAGGCCCTTCCTTTCTTCAAACCTTACATCAGACGTCTCGTGAGCGTTCAGTATCTTTATTCCGGGCTGCAGAATTTTTAGCTGAAACAAATCAGGTAAGAGGCGCAGCCCGTCTTGCTTTGCAAGGATTGGTGAAAGATTTATGTCGGTGGAGTCAAGAGCTCTCGGTGCGTCCTTTAGGGGAAGTGGTCGCGATGATCCTGGATGAATCGGGCTATACAGGATTTTGGAAAAAGGAAAACTCACCAGAGGCAACTGGCCGTCTTGAAAACTTAAAGGAGTTAGTGCGGGTTGTTCAAGAATTTGAAACTCTCCAGTCTTTTCTTGAGCATGTCAGTTTGGTGACGGAACAAATATCTGCTCCGGGAGAAGAGATGTTATCTATCATGACCCTTCATATGGCGAAAGGGCTGGAATTTGAAACGGTCTTTTTGGCGGGATGGGAAGAGGGGTTGTTCCCGTCGCCTAAAACATTAGAAGAACATGGTGAAAAAGGTCTAGAGGAAGAAAGACGTCTGGCTTATGTGGGGCTGACGCGGGCAAAAAAGAGAGTGACCGTTTCCTTCGCAAGAAATCGACGTTTTTACCAAGGGTGGCAACAGGCTTCTCCTTCTCGTTTTATCAATGAGTTTCCACAGGAGCATATCGAAGCCAATCTTGGCGCAGGGGCACAAAATTCCCACTTTAGGAAGAATTGGAGTTCTTCAAAAGATTTTTCCAACGCCTCTTTTATGGAAATTGAAGGAGATGTGTTTCAGGGAAACGATGATGTGGATTCCTTTAAAAAAGGAGATGTTGTCTTTCATCAAACCTTTGGTCGCGGTGTTGTGCGTTCTTCAGCTGGTGCTCATCTTGAGATTGCTTTTGGGACTGATGTGAAAAAAATTATCTCCCGTTTTATAAGCCGCCAAGTCTAGCCTTTTTTTGTTACCTTCCCTTCCAGGATTCTTTTTGGCATAGGATTTGCTCGTCACAGAAGGTGAACAGATTCAGGAAGGACCTCACTGATGCTTTGGCTTATAGGTGCGTCAACTGTGGTTTTGTGCGTTTTAGTGGGATATGGTGCCCATGGGGGCTCATTCCATGTGTTATGGCAGCCCTTTGAGTTTTTAATTATCATAGGGTCATCTGTAGGTGCCCTCATCACAGCTTCTAGCCGTGCGATTTTATCGGGGATGATGCCAGGTTTAAAAACGCTTTTGCAGGGGCCTAAATATACAAAAGAATCCTACATAAGCCTTTTAAGCGCCTTATATAGTCTCTTTCGTTTAATAAAATCAAAGGGGGTTCTTGTTTTAGAATCCCATATTGAATCGCCTCAAGAAAGTTCTATTTTTCAGCAGTTTCCTAAATTATTAGAAGACAAAAAAGTCTTAACGTTTTTGTCTGATTATTTGCGTCTTCTAACGGTTGGAACCGATAGTCCTACAGAAATAGAGGCTCTTTTTGATGAAGAGCTTCAAACCCTTCATGAGCAAATGATGCGGGTCCCCCATATGTTTCAACAAATGGCTGAGGGTATGCCTGCTTTGGGAATTGTGGCTGCGGTTTTAGGTGTTATTAATACCATGGGCTCTATCTCAGAGCCTCCCGAAGTTCTAGGGCATCTTATTGGAGCGGCCCTTGTGGGAACCTTTTTGGGAGTCCTTTTGTCTTATGGGTTTATTGGGCCGATTGCAAGTGGTATCAAGACAATTTATGTAACAGATCTGAAGTATTTCGAAGCAATCAAAATTGGTCTTTTGGCCCATCTTCATGGGTATCCACCGGCAATTTCTGTTGAATTTGCACGTAAAAATATTTTTGATGAGGCGCGACCAAGTTTTTATGAACTTGAAGAGGCGGTATCAAAGATTCCTGCGCCCACATAATAAAAATTCCCCCCCTTCCTTTGGGGAATTCAAATTTTTTTTGCTTGTTTTTTTGTTGAGAGGGGGTTGAGAAATGTCTGGTCCAAAGGGAGGTAGTGAACACCGCGCTCCCATCATTATCAAAAAGAAAAAACGTGCCGAAGGCGAAGAGCATAGTGCTGCTTGGAAAATCGCTTATGCTGATTTTATGACGGCGATGATGGCTTTTTTTCTTGTGATGTGGTTAACCAGCAGCCTTTCACCCGATTCTAAAAAGGGTGTCTCCCACTACTTCGATCCTATTGGTGTCAGTGGAGGTGCAAGCGGTGTTGGTGGTGTTTTAGGCGGTAAGACCATCACCGTTGATGGTCCTCTCTCGGAAATGCATGCCACGACAAAGATTAATACGCCTTTAGGATCTGACGCCGAAGAAGCCTCAGATCTCGGTCCATATAAAACTCCTGAAGCATTAGAAGACGCAAAAGAAAAAGAAAAAGAAGCTTTTAAATCCTTTGAAAAAAAGTTTCAAGAAATGATCCAGAAAAATTCGGACCTAAAAGAGCTTGTAAATTTTGTACATATGGAAACAACTCAAGAAGGTCTTCGGATTGATCTGATCGAAAACTATCAAAAACCCATGTTTGATCTGGGAAGTAGTACTTTGACTCTAGAAGCCCAAAAGCTTTTAGAGGTTCTCGCAGACTCTTTGAAAGATCTTCCCAATAAAATTCATATTGTGGGTCATACCGATGCCCTTGCTTATAAGGGAATTCATCATACAAACTGGGAGTTATCCAGCGATCGTGCCTCGGCTACACGACGTTATCTGAATCATGTCCTCCCATCCCTTCAAGTGGGCTCTGTAACGGGAAAGGCAGATACAGAGCTTTATGTTCCAGAAGATCCTGAATCTTCCTTAAATAGGCGCATCAGTATTTTAATCTTGAGTAATTTCCAAAATCAAACGCAATCGCCAAAGAGGGATCTCAAGAAAAATTCAGAGTTGCCAGAAGAGCATGCGTCTGCTTCCTCTCCTTCTAAGACCCCCCCCAAAAAATCCCTTCCGAGTATTTTAGATATTAGAAACATTCACTAAGGGTGGGGAAAATTCCATATGTCTTGATGAAAATCTACGAGGGAGGGACGGTGACCAACACTGATAAAGGTGGTTTTGGGGCACGTCTCTTGCAATAGCTCGTAAAGATGTTTTTCCGATTTTTCATCGAGGGCAGAGGTGGCTTCATCCAAAAAGACCCAATCGGGTTTTTTGAGCAAAAGGCGCGCAAAGGCAAGGCGTTGCTGTTCGCCTCCAGAAAAAACACCTGACCAGTTTTGATATTGGAAAAGAGAGGGGATAAATTTCTCTAATCCGACTTGTGTTAAAACCTTTTCTAAATTTTCCCTTGAAAAAGCGCCGTTCTCTTGAGGATAGGTGATGGCTTCTGCAAGAGTTCCTAAGGGGATATAAGGTTTTTGAGGCAAAAAGAAAATGGAATCTTCAAGAGGCTGTCGAATTCTTCCCTCACCAAAGGGCCAGAGGCCTGCTATTGCTCTTAAAAAAGTACTTTTCCCAATGCCTGAAGGGCCTTGGATTAAAATTGATTTTCCCTTGGGGAATTCTTTTTTTGAAATCTCGGTGATAAAGTTATCGTGGGGGGTTTTTAGAACCAATCCCTCCACCAAGAAATCGTTTCTTTTTTCCAGCAGGCGTTCTATTGAGGTATTCTCAAGGCGGAGAGAAAGATCCTTCAAGTGTTTTTCAAAGGTCACGATACGTAATGTGCTCGCCTTCCAAGAGATAATTGTGGGATAGTGGTCAATAATGATCGATAAGGAATCATCTACATGCTTAAAGGTTTGTCCTAATTGCATTAAAAATCCCAAAGGGAGTCTTTCTTTAAAAAACCGAGATGCCACAAGCAAATAAGGGGCGATGATTGCGATTTGGCCATAAAAATGAGACCACAAATTCACAAAAAAGGTTCGGTGAATGATTTGGATGGTGTTGAGATAAATTTCTTGAAAGAAAGATTGCAGCCCTGAACGTTCACGTTCTTCTCCTTTATAAAAGGCGATACTTTCACTGTTTTCTCGAATCCGTACCAGATTGTAACGAAAGTTTCCCTCCTTCATCTCGTTTTTAAAATCAAGAGGCAGCAGGGGGGCGACAATGTGACGCGCAATCCAAGTTCCCAAAATTGTATATAAAAGGGCAGCGAGAACCAAATAACCCGGAATATATAAATTAACCCCCCAAAAAGATAACTTAAGAGGCCCCGAGAGGGTCCATAAAATCCCGATGAAGGTTACAAAAGTAATCCCTGCTTCGAAAAAAAGAAAAAAAATAGATAAGGTTTGGCTGGTAAATTTGTTTAAATCGTCAGCAAGCCGTTGGTCAGGGTTATCCGTTTTTTCTTGAAAAAACTCAAGAAAATAATAAAGCCCCTCAGAAAGCCATAAATTCACATAATGAATCGTCATAAATTGGCGCCATTTTAACGCTAGCAATTGGAAAAAATATTTTTTAGCGATCGCGCAGGAAATATAGGTCAGGGCAAAAATCAAAAACCACCCCATTAATCTCCAAAATTCTTTTACATCATACCTTTGAAGAGAATTATAGAATTGATTATACCAAAAAGTGATGACGGCTTGACATCCCACAATTGCAAGGGTTAAGAAAATCGTCCCTAGCAAAAGGAACCAGGCGCTTTTTTTTTCTGATCCTTTCCAATAAAGGCAGAGGCGATTAAAAAGTTCTTGATAAAAATTAGGGTAATCTTTGAGGTTTTGTCTCTCTTGAGAAGGGATCATGGGGGTTGCAGAAGGGGGGTTGCTCATGAAGATTCTTTCTCAGTAAGATCAAAAATTACCATCGTTTTGTTACACTTAAATCAAATTGGTTAAAGGATACTCATCTACGTCCCTTACCATACGTGCGGATTCAGTCAGATTTACGTGAACTGTCTCAGCTTGCGCAGAATGAATTTTAAAATTATTTTTTTTTAGAATTTTTTTTGATGAGATGCAAACGATCTCTTTTTAAGAGAAAGATTTTTTTCAGAAACAGACCTATCGTTTCTCTTCAGATTTTATTTTTCAAAAAAAAAGACAGAAAAAAAGTTTCTGGGAGTTTTTAATTTTTTCCTCTCTTTTCAAAATTCTATTGACTTTTTAGAGGAGACATTGACGAAAAGAATGTAAGCTTTTAGGCTAAGATATATAAAAAGAGGATTTCTTCTTGTCCCTTCTTTCATCATTCTTTTTTGGTGTTTTGCTAAGGTTCTTTCGCTACATTCGCAATTTTATTTTGGGCCTTATTTGTTTGGGCTGTGGCTCTTTTTTTTATCTCTTTTTTGCTCCCATTTCTCTGGATCTTTTAAAGCCCGTTTTTCTTGCTCCAGCAAAAAACGTGGGGATCTCTCTTGAAAATACACATTTAGCCCTTACCTGGCGGAAAGGGCATCCAATACCTGCAATTGAGGTTTCTGATTTTAAGATAGATTTTCCGATGCAAAATGGGCGTATTCCGATCGCTGTTTCCCACATTTATCTTCTCCCTTCTTGGGGAAAATTGTTTCAGGGGAAATTACGGTTTCAATCGGTGGTTTTAAAAGATCCCTCTGTTCCTTTTTCAGAAGACTCTTTTGAGATCCTTTCTCCTCAAGAAATCTTAAGGCTCATGATTGAAGAAGTTTTTTTCAAAGGGGAATTGAAAAAAATTAAGAAACTCACAATTGAAAACCCTTTCCCCACCCTATGGCCTCACCTTTTTCTTGACATGACGAGGGACGATAAAGACTTGAAAATCAACCTCCGAGATCAAGAGGGTGTTTGGGGAGAGGCTCTTTTTATTCAAGATTTAGAAAATAAAAAGGTTCACATGGGGGTGACCCTTACAAATCTTCGCCTTCCCTCGTCTTTTATCCCTGTTGAGTTGGGATGTTTTCCTTCTCTTTCAGGAAAAATTCAGGGGTCCTTTTCCCTTCAAACAAAGGATCAAGAGGGCACTTTTGGGATTCAAGGAGAAAGCGTTCACGTTTCTCAGAAATCTCAGAATTTTGAGAAAGTTTTGTTAAAAGGTGGATGGACGCATGAAAGGGTAACCTTATCCCAAGGCGTGTTCCAAAAAGAGGGGGTTGTGGCAGAAATCGATGCCGCCTGGTGGGGTTTAGATAATCCGTTAAAAGAAAGTAAAGTTTCTCTTCAGGCAAAAACAGGCACCGTTTCTCTTCAACAATTACCTCGGTTTTGGCCTGAGGGGTTAGGGACTTCTCCTCGGATATGGATTTTGGAAAATATTCCAGAAGGGGAGATCTCTTCCGCTACTCTTAACCTTTCTCTGGTGTTCGATTCCAGGAGATCTATTGTTTCTGAGACTCTTTCTGGCACTTTATTGCTGGACAATTTAACTGTTCATTATTTAGAGGGGATGCCCCCTGTTAAAAAAGTGAAGGGGATCGCTGTCTTTTCTGAAAAAGACTTTGACATCAAAATAATATCAGGTGTGCTTCAATCGCAAAAACTTTTGAAGGGAAACATCTGGATTACCGGCCTTGATTTGCCTGATCAAAATTTTAAAACAACTTTAAAGCTGAGGGGTCCCTTAACGGATTTGTTGAACATTTTGTCTTTCCCTCCCCTTGAGTATACACAAAAAATTTCCATTCCTTTGGAATCAATGGAGGCTTCAGCGGAAACCCTTCTCGACATTTCTTTTCCTCTTGAAAAGAATATTCTTTTGTCTCAAGTAGACTTGAAAGCGCAAGGACGTTTCAGGAATTTTTCTTATAAGTTTTTAGCTCCTTTTCAGGAGAAGCCTTTGCTTTTTAAAAGGGGGGATCTTGAACTTTTTGTCACAACAAAAAAACTTGATCTAAAAGGAAAGGCATTTTTAAATGAAGCTCCTGTCCAAGTTTTGTGGAAAGAAAATTTTGAGAATAAGAAACACCGCAAGATTACTTTTAAAAGTGATATGACGCCTTCCACCTTACATCAATGGGGGGTTCATTTAGAAAACGTTACGCAAGATACCTTTCCTCTAGAGCTTAAATACCAACCTTATCATTCGATACCTTTTACATTTGAGGCTGACTTATCCCCTGTAAATTTGAAGATTGATTCTTTAAATTGGTTAAAAGAAAAAGGAAAGCCTGCCAATTTAAGCGGGACTTTCAAAAGTACTTCTAAAGGAAGCAAGATCGAGGATCTCAATTTTAAAGCCCCGGAAATGTCTGTGAAGGGAAATCTTTCGCTGTCTCCCACATATGCTTTGGAAACCCTTTTACTTTCGGAAATAAAAAGTGCGCGCCAAGATTGTAAGTTGCATTTTCAAAGAACACCTGAGGGAAGTGTTTTAAGTGTAAGGGGTAAAAGTGGGGATTTAGAAGGAATAATGGATTTCTCAAAAGAGACATCTGACACCCCTTCTAAAGATTCGAAAGAGTTTCATGTGCTCATAGATTTAGAAAAAGTTTATTTGGGAGGTGATGATCCCCTGTATCATTTTAAGGGCTCTTTAAAGGGCTTTGAACAAAATACAGGTTTTGAAATCACAAAAGGTACTATGGTGGCTAAATTTTCACCCGAGCTTCTTTCGGGGAAAGAATTGCCTGCAGGAACTGTTTCTTTAACAATCCAAAAATTGACGCCAGAGGATGAGCAGTCCTTTTTATTACAATCAGATAATGGGGGGGCTTTCCTGAAAATTTTGGGAGTTGTTGCAAATGTTAAAAAGGGACATCTAAAGATTATGGGGTCACGCAAAAACAACCGAGCTCCCTTGAGAGGAAAGATTTTTTTAGAGGAATTTACCGTCACAAAAACACCTTTTTTGACCCGTTTGTTGATGACATTGGCTTCTCCTACAAGTTTTCTGGGCCTTTTTTCTAATGAAAAAATTAAATTTAATGAATTTTTCTGTCGTGTAATTTTTGAAGGCCCTCTTTTGAAAATTCAAGAGGGACTTTTTCAAAGCTTTAATTCGGGGATTAGTCTTGAGGGTAATCTTAACTTGAAAGACCACACGATGAAACTTGAAGGCAATTTAATCCCCGCCTATATGCTCAATAAACCTTTAAGTATTATCCCGATCCTAGGAGATATTCTTGGGGGGGGGCATGGGGATGGAATCGGCGCGACCCGGTTTTTCGTGGATGGCTCTATCCAAGACCCAAGGATCAGGGTTAACCCTGTTCAAATTATTGCACCTGGTATTTTAAAAAAGCTCTTTTCTGCTTTTCGAAAATCCTCTCAGGAAGAGACGGTGACGGAACAAAAGAAAAAATGACCGCATCCGATTTAAGCTGCCCCCCGAAAACTAGAACAGTTGGGAGAGGAGAGATTCATCTCTAAGAGAAGACAAGAAAGGGCGGATGAGATGAGATGAAGAAGAAAGCGCACAGTGCAGAGTTTAAATTCAAGGTGGTCTTGG
>CAZGKG010000005.1:0-4425 GCA_964525615.1 uncultured Rickettsiales bacterium
TGTGTGTCTTCTGGGGTTCTTGAGGAGTTATGCTTGACGTCGGGGTTGGTGCTTTTTTTTGAAACGCCTCCTTCCCAAAGCTTCCAGGTAGAAGAGGTGCGTTCTGTGGGAGTTGTGGTAAATCACGCTCAGGGAGAGAAATGTGAGCGATGCTGGAAGGTTCTTCCGGAAGTGCAGGCCTCTTTGTGCCAAAGATGCGCAAAAGTTTTAAAATCATGAAACCTTTTTTTAAAGTGCTGCTGATTTTGGCAGGTCTTTTTGTGATCATTGGGGCGGATCATTGGTCTAAAGTTCTTGTGCTTAAAAGTCAAAATCTTCCCCTTGGGGTATTTCCATTCTTAAATCTTGTGCTTTTAAAGAATAAAGGAATTAGCTTTGGTTTTTTCCAAGCAGGTACTTCTCTGCAATTCTTTTTCTTGTGTAGTGTTGCTTTTGGCATTTCCATCTTTTTATTTTTATGGTGTATCCGAGCTCAGAGTTCTCTTTTGTTTTTTGGTCTTGTGATGATTTTGGCGGGTGGTTTAGGTAATTTGCTAGATCGTTTCTTATGGGGAGGCGTGATTGATTTTCTTGATTTTTATATTGGAATTTGGCATTTTCCTTCTTTTAACATCGCAGATGTTTGTATTACTTGTGGAGCAGGGCTTGTGTTCTTGGATCAAATCATGGAAAAATCATCTGGAATTTGTAAGGAATGAAAAAGATGTTTTTGAAGGCGAATGGAAAAATTTTAATGGTAGGACTGTTCGGGCTTTTAGGATTATGTGGCTGTGAACGTGTTCGAGAAACGCTTGGTATGAATCAAAGTGCCCCTGATGAATTTTCTGAACATCCTTTTTCAGGGGATTTAGCAATTCCCCCTTCTTTTGATCTTCTTCCCAAACCTAAAAGTGATGGCAAAGAAACACCTCCCTTTGTGGCCTCTTGTCCCGTACAGGATTTTTCCTTATCGGAAAAGCCTCAAACGCCTGCACAAAGCGCGCTTTTAAAAAAACTTCATCAAGAGGATGACTCTCAAGACAGACAAAAGGCCTTATGACACATATCTCAGGCCCCTCAGTATTTCCTTATACCCATAAACTCTTAGGAGTTTTTGAAAGTGGAGCCTTGTCCGAAAAGGTTTATGATGAAAGCCTGAGGGAAACTCAAGAAGCCCTGGAATCTTTGCGCCGTGAGGGTGGCGAAGGAAAGCTGGCCATGCTAGAAGCTGCCTTCTGGCAAAATGACTTAAGTGCTTTGTCTTCTGTTGGTGCAGCTTATAAAAAATTTCACAGTGTTTTAATTATTGGCATGGGGGGCGCCTCCCTTGGAGGGAAAGCTTTGTCTGCCCTTTTTCAATCATGGGTCATGTCGGACTCTTCTTTTCCATTCTTGTATTTTATAGATAATCTTGATCCTGAAATTTTTTGGGAAATCATGTCCGTTCTTAACCCCAGGACAACAGGTGTGATTGTGATTTCTAAATCAGGAGAAACTCCTGAGACTTTAATTCAGCTCATGCGCTGTGTGGAATATTGGCAGGAATTTTTAAGTTCCTATGAGATGAGCTCTCATTTTACCGTGATTACGTCTTCAGGTAAAAATACTCTGAATAAAATTGGGAAAAATTTCCGTTTTACGGTCTTAGAGCATCCTAAAGATATTGGGGGACGTTTCTCTTGTTTGAGTGTGGTTGGTCTTTTACCCTTATTTATTGTAGGGGGAGATCCCAGAAAGGTCCGCCATGGCGCGGGGCATGTTTTAAAGCGCGTGTTTGAAGATAAGATCAGTCCCCCTGTCGAAGGGGTTGCCTGTTTATGGGGTCTTTATCAAGAAAAAAATCTTATGTCTCATGTGATGATGTCTTATGGAGATGCATTCGGGCCTTTTGCCCAATGGCATCGCCAGCTGTGGGCTGAAAGTTTGGGAAAAGAAGGCATTGGGTTTTTGCCTGTCACAGCGATGGGACCTATGGATCAACATAGCCAATTACAGCTCTATCTTGATGGTCCTAAGGATAAGTTTTTTACTGTGCTTTCGGAAAAACAACTGGTTAGGGAGAAACCAAAACCTGAAATTTGGGCTGATTTTCCTGAGTTAAATTTTTTAGCTTATGCATCTCTTGAGGATTTACTTCATGCTGAAAGAATGGCAACCACACGTGTTTTAATCGAGCGAGGTGCTCCAGTCCGTGAGATAGAAGTGTCAAGCTTTAATGAAGTGACCATTGGTGCTTTGTTTTCCCACTTTATTTTAGAAACCCTGCTGATGGGGATTTTGTTAAAAATTGATCCCTTAACGCAACCGGCGGTTGATGCTGGCAAAATTTTGGCGAAAAAATTTCTGCTAAATCCATCATCGGCCGATCAGGAAAAAGCTTCTTAAAAAAGAATGCTTTGAAAGGGGAGTTATCATGACAATTCGTCGTCTTTCATCCCATTTGGTCAATCAAATTGCTGCTGGTGAAGTTATTGAGCGCCCAGCGGCGGTGCTTAAAGAACTTTTGGAAAATTCTTTGGATGCGGGCGCTACCGTCATACGCATTGTTTTTCGCCAAGGCGGACAAAGTTTTCTCTCGGTTTCTGATAATGGGTTAGGGATTTCTAAAGAAGAGCTTCCTTTAGCGATTGAAAGACACGCCACTTCAAAACTTCCTGAAGATAATTTGTGCCATATTCGTACCTTTGGCTTTCGTGGAGAGGCTTTGCCTGCGATTGGTGCTGTCAGCCGCCTTAGGGTGACGAGCCGACTTTCCGGTGAAGATCAAGGATGGACCTTGCTTGTGGAGGGGGGCAATGTGTTTCCTTTAAAGCCGTCTCTTTCTTCTCCAGGGACTTGTGTGGAAGTCTCGGATCTATTTTTTGCAACGCCTGCGCGTTTGAAATTCCTTAAATCAGAAAGGTCAGAACTTTTAGCGATACGCCAACTGATGGATCAAATTGCTATAGCTCATCCTACTGTATCTTTCGAGGTATGGGATGAAAAACGCTCTTTTCTTCAATATCCTAAAGGTGAGTCAACGGAGTCGTGGGATTCTTTGCTGCGGGAACGTCTTAAACTTGTTGTGGGAGAGACATTTTCTTTAGAGTCTCTTTCTCTTCAAACGGATTCTTCTGGATATTGGTTGAAAGGTTTTTTAGGTCTTCCCACAGCCCATCTGTCCCATAGTCAACAGCAGTTCTTTTTTGTAAATGGTCGTCCTGTTAAGGATAAGATCCTGTCATCCCTTGTGCGCGTTGCCTATGCCGATATTCTTCCAATGGGTCGTTTTCCAAGTGTGGTACTTTTTCTTGAGGTGCCTTTGGAGAAGGTGGATGTAAACGTACATCCTGCCAAGACAGAGGTGCGTTTTTCTGAAACAGCCTTTGTAAAGGAATTTGTTCTGGATGGTATGAAAAGGATCCTCCTCAAAAAAGGTAATCCAACGTCAAAAGCCCTTTCTCAAGAAGCGTTGGAAGCTTTCAGAAAATCTTCTGTAAAAGCTTCAGAAGGACTTCAAAATCAACCAAGTATGAAAACAAGAAGTTTTTTTGAGCAGAGTGCAACGCCACTTCTACCGCCGCGTCTCTTGCCTCAAACACCTGTTTGCACATCGCCTTCTTTAGAGGTTTTGTTTCCTCATCAACCCAATTGCTCTGAGAAAGAAGTGCTTCCGGAAATGGAGATGCCTCCTTTTGGATATGCCATTGGACAAATTCATCAAAGTTATATCGTTTCCCAAAATGCGGAAGGTTTTTTAATTGTCGATCAACATGCAGCCCATGAGCGTTTGCTTTATGAAAAATTAAAAGCCTCCCTTAAAACAGGAGAGGTCGAAAGTGAGGCTCTCTTGATTCCATTGATGATGTCTGTGACATCTGAGATCCTTTCGGTTTTAGAAGATCATCGACTCTCCTTTCAAAAGTGTGGTCTTCATTTATCTCCTTGGGGAGAAAATACGTTCATTTTAAAATCTGTGCCTGCGTTGCTGAGGGATGAAAACTGGGATCTTTTTCTTTCCGACCTTTTGGGAAGCCTTTCAGCAACTCTCTCAGAAGATTTAGCGTATGAAGATCCTCTCGAAAGAGCATTGTTTACGGTTGTCTCTACCCTTGCTTGCCAAAGGAAAAGCGTGCGTGCTGGGAGAAAATTGTCCCTAGAGGAGATGAATCAACTTTTGCGCGATATGGAAAAAACTCCCAATGCTGCCCAATGTAATCACGGAAGGCCCACTTATATTCAATTGGAAATGGGACAAATTGAAAAACTTTTTAGGCGCCATGCTTGATAGGGTTTTGATAAACACTTCGGTACTGGGCTTCTTCAAGGCGTTTGACCTGATCCTCAAGAATTTGAGAGAGATGTTTAAATTGACCACTCTCTAAAAAGGTTCTACCCCAGACATCACCACCAAGTTGTTTGAAGAGGGTATTGGTTTTAGCGCTTGCAATGAAACCATGCGTGCCC
>CAZGKG010000005.1:4435-12849 GCA_964525615.1 uncultured Rickettsiales bacterium
TGTTTGAAGAGGATATTGTTCACACCATGAGGAGTGGCTTCTTTTTCTTCTTCCTCTTCTTCACTTTCAAAAATATTTTCTGTAAATGCAGAGGAAATTGGTTCTACAAGAGTGCTAATGACTTCACTTAAAAAGGTTTCTAAAGCACGTTTTGGTGGCACAGCGGCCACAGCTGGGTGACTTCTGACTTTTTCAGACAAGGAGGGAAGAAGACGGGGACTGATGGCGGCGGAGGAAATGGGGGACGTCATGAATTTTTCCTTTTATCTAATTTCGAGTTCTGCTTGCATTGCGCCTGCGGCTTTAATGGCTCTTAAGATGGCGGCCATATCACGAGGTGTTACCCCAAAAGCATTCAGTCCTTTGACCAATTCTCCCAAAGTCACCCCTGAGGGGAGAATGATCATTTTCTTCCCACTTTCCGTAACCTCTACATCGGATTGTTGCACTTTTTCTGTCGTGCCAGAACTGAAAGAGCCCGGTTGAGAAATTTGAGAAGATTCACTGATTTGGATCGTGAGATTTCCTTGAGCGATCGCAACAGTACTAATACGGACGTGTTCTCCCATGACAATCACCCCTTCCTTCTCATCAAGGATGACACGGGCTACTTGGTCGGGCACAACATATAATCTCTCTAGTTTACTAATGAGCCCAGAAGGGTTTTCTTGATATTCCGGAGGAATAGTAATCATAACGCTTGTGGTGTCTAGAGCTTCTGCTATGGATTTTTTTGCGCTTGTTTCAAGAGTGTTAATTGCATCTGCAATTCGACGGGCGGTTGTAAAGTCAGGATTTTTTAAAGAAACTCTCATCTTTTTCATATCTTTTAAGGAGAAGGCGACTTCTCGTTCTACAATGGCGCCGCTTGAAATAACGGCATTTGTTGGAACGCCTTTCGTCACAGACGTGCCAGAGCTTCCAGAGGCATCATAGCCGCTCGTGGCAATGGCTCCTTGTGCGACAGCATAAATTTCACTATCAGCGCCCACCAAAGGGGTGACCAAAAGAACGCCCCCATTCAAACTTTTTGCATCCCCCATTGCGGAAACGGAGACATCAATTTTGCTTCCTTGCTTTGCAAAGGGGTGAAGCTTAGCGGTCACCATAACGGCAGCAACGTTTTTTGTTTTTAGAAGCCGCATTTTATCTCGGGTGTTAACCCCCAAACGCTCTAACATAGAAACTAAACTTTCTCGCATAAAAGGCGAGGAAGAGGGGTTGTCGCCTGTGTTTTTAAGCCCTACGACTAATCCATATCCAATCAGCATGTTCTCTCGAACACCTTCGAAATCCACAATATCCTTAATGCGGACGGGCAAAAGATCTTCGGGAAAATCCTCCATTGCTTTTGCTAAGTCTTGGGTTGTTGGTTCTGAAAAAGCTTGGTGGGTTCCCAAGGAAGATAAAAAGAATCCGCCAAAGAAAAAAGATGACAAGATGAAAAAGGGAGACGTGTGCATCATGAATAAGAGAAAGCGACTCAAAATTTTTCGGCTGACCCCACAATAGTCTGTAATTTCTTAAAAAAAATCTAAGAGTTATAGATAGTGCAATTTATTTTTTTGCCCCTAAGACACGGACAGCCGAATCGTTTTTTTCTTCTCCATTACCTAAAAGACTCAAGTTCTTTTTTGATAAGAGCCAAACGCTCCTTTCCCAAAGGGGTTAAAAATTTTTCTTGGCGCGATAGCTTCTCCCATAAAAATTCAGCACACGAAAAAGCTTCCTCAAAAGCATCTTTCCAAAAAAGGTCTTCTGTCTTTTTTAATTCTGATAAACGATAGGGCAAAAGTCCCATATAAACGCTGAGGGCGTGGAAAAGACGATCAATTTTCCAAAAACGCATTTCCTTTGAGGCTTTCTGACGCCAAGGAATTTCAATGAGAGGAAGGACTTCTCCTGTCTCAGAGAATAGAAAAAAATCCCTTTCAAAAATCTCTAGAATAACCTGTTGGTGAATGGCTTCGTGATAAATGTTTTCTGCAAGAAAAGAGAGCTGAGGTTTTGGAGAAATGAATTCAGGAGGAATGTGCACAAGGGCTTTTTGGGAAAAAAAACTACAAAAAGGCAGTATGGGTAAAGAAACGGATGTTAAGGAAATTTCCTTTTTGTTCTCCTGGAAGAGAGGTTTCACAAATCCAACCGCTTTTAAAAAGGAGAGAGGCCCTTTTACAATCTCTCTATGCTCGGTCCATAAATATTGAAAAGCTTTTAAAAAAAAATCTTTCTCTTCAGAAGAGGGAGGATAAAGGGCATGATCTTTGAAAGGCAATGATTCCCAAATTTCCCATTGCATTGGCCCTTCTAAGAGGGAAAAATGATATTCCTCCTCCTCCCAAAGTATGTATTTTGTTTGATCTTCTCGGAGTTGATAATGCAGAAGCTCCCAAGAAAGGCGGGCTGCTTCCCACCCTTTTGATGACTGAAAAATGTTGCTCAGAGTGTAGGGGATTTGCCTAGGCGTAAAGGACACAGTCACCCTCCTTTTTCCCATCTGTTTTTTCCTTTAAGTGAGGCCAAAAACGGCTTTCAAGATTCCATCCTGTAAAGGGAACAGCGCCATTATCAATCATGCGACAATCTCCAATCTTTTCTAGTTTTTCAAATAAACGTGCGGTTTCCCCGGGGACCAATTGATGGACTTTGTCGACAAGAAAATCGATTTTTTCAGAGGCACTGCCATTTTTTTTTGGTAAAAGCTCTGCCAGACGTAAACGTATTTGATTCAGTTTTTTCCTAGCGGTTAAATGTTCAGATGAGTTTTGAATGCTCTCTGGAATCACCCGGGCTAATCGTTCCACCCGTTCTAAAGGAGAGAGGGAGGGATCAGGTAAAAGATCCTGGAGTTTTTGTGATAAAGTCAAAAGCTCATGAATGACATTTTCTTGAGACTCTTCCCCAATAGATGGGTATGCAATAAAAACCTTAGACATTATTATTTCTCCGCAAATCTCCATGGAAGAAAAAGATTTCCATGGAGAAAAATCTATGTATCGTTAATTAAAAGAATCGTTTTTTAGTTTAAACCTCCAGCGCTGCCAATATCTGTGACTTGATGATCCAGACGTTTGGTAAGTTCTTGAAGTTTTTTTGCATATGTTTTCATGTGCTTTTCTTTCTTAGTTCTTAAAGTTTGGGGTGTTCCAAAGGGAATTTTGCATATTTTTACTAGAAGTCAATATTTTTTTGACAAAAAAGAATAAAAATCTTTTTAGGTCAAATTTTTGAGGAGATGACAAGTAGCTTTGAATCCGTCATAAGAAATTTATGGCGCTTCTTACCTTTCAACAAAAGCAAGCAATTGATCCCCAAAAAACCATCTGGGTGACAGCTTCCGCTGGATCGGGGAAGACGAAAGTTTTGACGGATCGCCTGTTAACACTCTTACTTTCAGGAACACCGCCCGAACGTCTTTTGTGTCTTACCTTTACAAAAGCAGCAGCAGCTGAGATGGCGAACCGTCTTCAAAAGCGTCTTAGAAATTGGGGGACCCTTTCGGAGGGGCTCTTAAAAGAGGAAATTGAAGCTTTGGGTTTGCCTTTTGGAGCGGAGCCTTTAAAAAGAGCCCGACAGCTTTTTTCTCAGCTCTTGGATACCCCAGGTGGCTTTAAGATTCAAACCCTTCATGGATTTTGTCAGTCCTTGTTAAGTCGTTTTCCGTTGGAAGCAGGGTTAAGCCCTCATTTTACTGTTCTTGATGAGATTGAAACACAATCTCTTTTGAAAAAAGCCCAAGAGAGCGTCTTTCGTGCAGTGGATTTGGGTGAAGACTCAGACTTATCTGACGCGCTTCAGTTTCTTGTTCAAGAGTTTTCAGAACCGACGTTACGTTCTTTAATCACAGATTCCATAAAAGAAGGTTTTGCCTTGAGCCTTCTGTCCCAAGAGGGAGAGGGACTTGAAAAGGGATTTTTAAATCTGGCTAGATCTTTAAATACTTCGGAAGGTTTGGAGGAATTTTGGGATTGTCCTTCTTTTGTGCGTTCTGGCTTAGAAACAGCCATTTCTTTTTTAAGGGAAGGAAATGATTCAGACAAAGAGCGTGGAATGATTGTCAAACAATGGCTTCAAACCCCGCAAGAAAAAACTTTTAAAAAGTACTTAGAGATTTTTCTTACAAGAGCTGAAACGCCACGTAAAAGTTTGGCTTCTGCCAGTTTGATTAAACAATTCCCCTTGTTAGCCGATATTTTAAAGGAAGAGCAGGAACGTCTTGTAGAAGTTAATGACGTGATGAAAAGGCAGCGGGTTTTTCAAGTATCTTCAGCCCTTTTGCGTCTCACGCTTGCTATTCGGAAGGCCTATCAACGCTTGAAATCAGAAAAAGCTTTTCTGGATTATGATGATTTGATTCGCGCAACGATTCGTCTTTTAGAATCTCCTCAAGGTGCTTTATGGGTTCTTTATAAGCTTGATAGTGGATTGGATCATGTGTTGATTGATGAAGCGCAAGACACAAGCCCTGAGCAATGGCGGGTGATTCAAGGTCTTGTAGATGCTTTTTTGGAAACGCCTGAAACCAGTAAAACTTTGTTTGTTGTGGGCGACCCTAAACAATCGATCTACAGTTTTCAAGGGGCAGATCCTGAAGCTTTTTCCTTTATGCGTCGCCATATTCAAGAAAAGCTTGAGATGTTGCGCCGTCCCTTTCGGGAAGTTTCTTTAGACACTTCCTTTCGCTCGGCCGCCGTGCTTTTGGAAACCGTTGATCAAGTTTTTCGAGAAAAGTCTGCTTTAGTGGGGGTCGCAACAGCGCCGCTTTCTCATAAGGCTTCTCGTGATTTGGAGGGAACAGTTGAAATCTGGCCCCTTCTTGAGCTTTCTTCAGGGGAGGAAGGGACATGGGATGATCCTTTGAGCAAGGATTATCAACAGCCTATTTTACCTCAAATCTCTTTGACACAAGGAATCGCCAAAAAAATTCGTCAATGGCTTCAAGAGGGTGAGACTCTCACCCAGAAACCTCTGACTCCTGGTGATATTTTGATTTTGGTCCGAAGGCGCGGTGGATTGATGCAGGCTTTAGTAAAAGCTTTAAAACAAGAACAGATTCCAGTTGCAGGTGTGGATCGCATGTTTCTTGGGGATTCATTGGCAGCGCTTGATCTCTTAAAGATTGCTGAATTTTGTTTATTGCCTTGTGATGACCTGACTTTGGCGGTTGTGTTGAAGGGGCCTTTCTTTCGTTTTTCTGAAGAAGACCTTTTTAAACTTGCCTTTGGGCGTTCTCCTGTTTCTCTTTGGGCAAGACTCAGGGATTCTGTTTCCCTTGGGGACTCCTTTCAAAAAGCCTATCATCTCCTTAAAAAGTTTCAGGAAGAAAGTCTTTTGCGGACTCCCTTTAGTTTTTTTTCTTTTCTTTTAAATGAATTGGGAGGTCGTCATAAGATTGGCGAGCGTTTAGGAGTGGATGCTTTGGAAGCGCTGGATGAACTGCTTTCTTTAAGTATGGCTTATGAGAAAGATCACCCCCCCGTTTTGCAGACTTTTTTGAGTTGGATGCGGCAAAATAGCATTCAGATTAAACGGGATTTTGAACAAGGAGCCCAAGATGAGGTGCGGATTTTGACGGTTCATGGATCAAAAGGGTTGGAGGCGCCTGTTGTGATTCTTCCCGATACGGTTTATCCTCCACGAGACCTTCCCTCTCTTTTGTGGGCGCAAGGAAAAGAGGGGGCTGTCCCCTTTTGGAATCCTCAATCTCTTCAAACCCCTTTTTGTGTCCAAGAGTTAAAGTCCCAAGAGCAACAGCGGCAATTGGAAGAATATAATCGACTTCTTTATGTCGCCATGACCCGTTCTAGCGAGAGGCTTTATATCTGTGGTTGGAAAGGCGAGCAATCCCTCTCTGAGAAAAGTTGGTACCATCATGTGAAGGAGGCGGCCACGAAATCACCTGTTTTTGAGTCCTTTCCTTTTGAAGTAGAAGGCTCTTTATGGAAGGGAGAGGGATGGAGATACGCTTCACCCTCTTGTAAAAAAAATTTTTCTCCTTTGGACTTTTCTCTTTCGGAAGACGTGTTACCTTCTTGGATTGAAGGGGTCCCCCCTCTTGAGAAATCTCCTTTTGTTTTAACTCCTTCTTGGGAAAATGCCTCAACGCAATCATCTCGAAAGTCCACGGATCGGGGTCAACTGATCCATTTTCTTTTAGAACGGTTAGCTCCTCTCCCTGATCCTATACGGGAGGACACAGGTAGAAAGCTTTTAAGTATCAGAGGTGGGAAAGAGGAAGATCTTCAAGGGGTGCTCAAGCTTTTAAGGGCGTCTCACTTGTCATGGCTTTGGCAGCCGCATGGATTGAGTGAAGTCTCTCTTATCGGGCATGGAGAGCATGAGATAATTTCCGGAAGAATTGATCGCCTCGTCTTGATGCCGGAAGAAATTTTTGTTGTTGATTTTAAAACCGATAAAAATCCTCCCTCCTTTGTGCCTCTGGCCTATGAGCGTCAACTTTTCCTTTACCAAAAAGTGCTGAGCGCCCTTTACCAAAAGCCGATTCATTGTGGAATTTTATGGACGGAAACGGCCTCTGTTTCTTGGGTTTCTTCTTCAAAGAAAACCTTTCTCACTTCATGAGGGGTGAGAGTGGAAGGTTTCAGGAAAAAACTTCAGAAAAAAATTTAAATTTCATCTGATCCCAAAGAAAAAAAGAGTCTTTTTTCTTGAAGAGAGTGGGGGTATAAGAACATATGCCAATTATCTTGTATAACACGCTTTCTCGTCAGAAAGAATCCTTCCGTCCTTTAAAATCGGATCAGGTGGGGCTTTATGTCTGTGGTCCTACCGTTTATGACACAGCTCATATTGGCAATGCTCGATCTGTTGTGGTTTTTGATATTCTTTACCGTCTTTTGTGTTTTCTGTACCCGAAGGTGACCTACGTCAGGAACATCACAGATATTGACGACAAAATTATTAATTCAGCACGGGAGAAGAAATTAGATATTCTGCAGCTGACCCAGCAGACAACAGAAAAGTTCCATCAGGATATGGCCGCTTTGCAGGTGCTCTCCCCCACCCATGAGCCACGTGCGACCGCTTATGTTCCTCAGATGATCCAGATGATTCAGTCTCTTATGGAAAAGGGGTATGCCTACCTTCATGAAGGCCATGTTCTTTTTTCTGTAGAAAGCTTTGAATCTTATGGCCAGCTTTCGCGTCTTTCTCTTGACGAGCAAAAGGTAGGTGCTCGTGTTGAAGTGGCCCCTTACAAAAAAAATCCTGCCGATTTTGTGCTTTGGAAACCATCACCTCATGAGCCTTTTTTCCCTGGATGGGACAGTCCATGGGGGTATGGTCGGCCTGGGTGGCACATTGAGTGCTCTGCGATGAGTGCTGATTGTTTAGGTGTTCCTTTTGACATTCATGGTGGCGGTCAAGATCTTATTTTCCCTCATCATGAGAATGAGATTGCCCAAAGTTGTTGCGCCTTAGGCACAAATCAGTTAGCCCGTTTTTGGATGCACAACGGGATTCTAACGGTCAATGGTGAAAAAATGTCAAAATCTTTAGGTAACTTTATTACCGTTGATGCCGCTTTAGATTTTTGGCCAGGAGAAGTGATTCGATGGTTTTTATTATCCGCCCATTATCGCCAATCTCTTGATTGGACGCAGGAGGCTTTGCTTCAGGCAAAAACGTCTCTTGATCGTCTTTATGGGGCTTTACGAGACGGAGAAAAATCTGTTGAAGATAGAGAGGGGGAGGAATTTCTTGATGCAGGGTTCCTTTTAAGTTTGCAAGAAGATTTAAACACGCCTCAGGCTTTTGCGTACCTGCATTCTTTGGCCTCTCTTATTTATAAAACTTCGGATTCCTCTCAAAAGGAGAAAATTGCTTTACAGTTAAAACAGTGTGGGCGTCTTTTAGGTTTTTTTGCCGTGACCCCTGCTCTTTGGTTTCAACAAGGTGGCTCTTCACAACAACGAGAGGATACAGTTATTTTAGGAAAGATTCGTGCTCGAGAAGAAGCGCGAAGAAAAAGAAATTTTTTAGAAGCGGACCGGATTCGCGAAGCACTTTTAGAGGAGGGAATTGTCTTGGAAGATGGCCCTAAGGGTACTTTTTGGAAGCGAATTTAATTTTTTTACGAAAACAAAAAAATAATTCTTTTAGACATTTAAAAATAAAAAATCAAACATTTTTTTTAAAAGCATAAAAAAACAAAAAAAAATATTTTTTCCTTTTTATGTTGAGAGTTAATCACTGTTTTTTTCCTTTGAAAGACCTTTATTGATTAGGGTCTTGTTGATTGATCAAAAATAAGCTTAACTCTATATTAAAGGATCAGGGATGCACGCAGTATCAAATCTTAGAGAAATGGCGCTTGTGGTAACGGCCGCTTTAGGCGGTGGTTTGCTCTTGGAGCGTATTAAACAGCCAGCAATCTTGGGTTATATTCTTGCGGG
>CAZGKG010000005.1:12859-27822 GCA_964525615.1 uncultured Rickettsiales bacterium
TGCTATTCTTTTTATTGTTTTACCGGTGGTCGTTTTTTTGACAGATTTTACAGCGATTCACTTTTTTGCAGATGCTGGAGTTTTAATGGTGCTTTTTTTGGTAGGCATCAATCTTAATCTGCGCGCTTTTAAACGATCAATTCTTGTGTCTATTAGCACGGCTCTGCTTCAGATTTTCTTTGGGCTTTTGGTGGCCTTTGCTTTGGCGTCTATTTTTGGATGGTCGGCGTCTCTTTCTATTTTGGTCGGCTTTCTTGTTTCTTTAAGCAGCACAGCTGTTGTTGTGAAAATTTTAGAAAATAATAACGAAGTTAATTCTCATATGGGGCGACTGACTTTGGGTGTTTTGATTGCCCAAGATCTTGCGATTGTTCCGATGATTTTGATTGTTAAGGAATTGGATGGTGGCATTCATTGGTTTTCCTTAGGGTTTAAGTTGTTTTTCACTTTGGGACTTTTGTCTTTTTTGGTTTGGTTTTTAAGTCGTCGCCAAAAGGTTAAAGTACTCTTTTCTTTTTCTGCAGGGCATTCCGAGTTTCCGGCATTGGCAGGATTGGCTTTTTGCTTTGGGTTTGCGGCTCTTTCGGGATTCTTAGGGCTTTCTGTTGCTTATGGTGCTTTTCTTGCCGGTCTGGTGTTAGGAAACAGCCGGGAACGCACGGTGATGCTTCAAATGATGACACCGATTTATAGTGTGCTCATCATGTCCTTTTTTTTGTGTATTGGTCTTCTTATGGATTTGCCTTTTATTTGGAAAAACTTAGGTTACTTATCCGCAATGCTGTTGGCGGTTGTTTTGGGAAAAACTTTTATTAATGTTGTGATATTTCGCTTCTTACGCCAAGCATGGTCCTCTGCTTTTCTTTCAGGGGTTATTTTGGCCCAAATGGGGGAATTTTCCTTTCTCTTGATTTCTTTGGGGGAGGAATTGTGTATTCTTGATCGATCTCAGCAGCAACTTTTAATGACGCTGACAACCCTTTCCTTGGCTGTAACGCCCCTTTGGGTTACTTTAGCGCAATTTATTGAATCATCCCGAATTCGTCATGAAATTACCTCTGTTTCTTTTTCAAGAATCGTATCTCGAGGATTTTGGGTGAGTTGTCATTGGTTTAAAAAATTGATTCATCGTCGTAAACACCCTCGGAGATAAGTTAATGGCGCGTATTTTTGTTCCTAAAGAATCTTTTCCTGGAGAAACCCGTGTCGCGATGTCCCCTGAGGTTTCGAAAAAACTCAGGGATTTAGGTTGTGAGGTTTTGA
Source organism: uncultured Rickettsiales bacterium (assembly GCA_964525615.1). GTDB lineage: Bacteria > Pseudomonadota > Alphaproteobacteria > Holosporales > CAZGKG01 > CAZGKG01. Next base: position 14,123 of record CAZGKG010000005.1, read on the forward strand.
TTGAAAGGGGCGCTTCCGATGCTGCTTTTTTTTCTGAGGAGGATTGGAAAGAGGCGGGTGCTCAGGTGGGGGACGCTTCTTCCTTTTGGGGTACTTGCGATTTTATATGGACGGTTCGAGGGGTAGAGGAAATTTTTTTAAAAAACGTTTCTGCCCAAACTTCTATTATTGGTCTTCTTGGGGGGAAAGGGGCCGCTTCTGTCTTTGAAAAAAAAAATCTGCGGGCTTTTAGTCTGGAGCTTTTACCTCGTATCAGTCGTGCCCAAGCCATGGATGTTTTGTCCTCCCAAAGCACGATTGCGGGATATTGGTCTGTGTTAGAAGCGGCACATCATTGTGTCCGTCTTTTTCCTCTTTTGATGACGGCTGCAGGTACTGTCCCCCCGGCACGAGTTCTTGTTTTGGGGGCTGGGGTGGCTGGTCTTCAGGCCATTGCAACAGCCAAACGTTTAGGTGCTTTGGTTTTCGCTCTAGACGTAAGACCGGCTGTGCGTGAACAAGTGGAAAGTTTGGGGGCTGAGTTTGTGACTGTAGAGGCCCAGCAATCCACTGAAGGGGCAGGGGGCTATGCGCAAGAAATGGGTATCGATTACCAAAGGAAACAAGCAGAAGTTTTGGCAGCACTGCTTCCTAAAATAGATGTTGTGATTGGAACAGCTCTTATTCCAGGAAAGCAAGCGCCTCAGATGATTTCAAAAGAGCTGACGGATCTTTTAAAACCTGGGTCAGTTGTGGTGGATTTAGCGGCGGATGCAGGTGGAAACTGCTCCTTGAGTCGGCCTTGTGAAACTTTTTTGACTCCTAAAGGTGTCACCATTGTAGGAGAAGGGAATGCGCCGCGCCACTTACCAAGAGATGCCTCCTGTCTTTACGCGCGGAATTTATTGAGCTTTTTTAAATTGTTTTGGAATTCTGAAACAAAATCCTTGCGATCAGATCTAAACGACGAGTTATTGCAGGCAACATGTATTTCCTTACCTCCGAAGAGTAGCAACTCCTGAAACCGGTTGCCTCCCTCTCGAATTCCTTGGATCGTATTTTTTTTGTGGCAGGTGAGGCGTCAGGAGATGCCTTAGGAGCCCGTTTGATCGAGAATCTCAAAAGCCGGAACCCTTTTCTTCAATGTGAAGGTATTGGGGGGCCTTTGATGGAGGAGGCGGGCCATTTTTCTTCCTTTGTGCCTTTTCCTGATTTAGGGGTTATGGGCATTGATATTGTAAAATCTCTTCCCTTGTTAATTCAGCATTTCAGAAAAACAAAGGCTTACTTAAGGCATTCTCCTCCGTCTGTCCTTGTCACCATTGACACACCGGAATTCTCCTGTCGTCTGGCACGGTCTCTCTCGGATCTTCCCATAGGAAAAATTCATTGTGTGGCCCCCTCTGTTTGGGCTTGGCGTCCTAAAAGGGCAAGAAAAATGGCTATTTTTTTTGATCATCTTCTTACTCTGTTTCCTTTTGAAGCGCCTTATTTTGAAAGGGAGGGCTTGAACACTACATTTGTCGGACATCCTTTGGCCGACAAACCGAGAGGAGATACCGGTTTTTTTTGGAGACGGTATCCAGAGTTATCCCCTGAAAAGCCCCTTTTGATCCTTTTACCAGGAAGTCGCCGTGCAGAGATTCAGAAGCTTTTGCCTCTTTTTTTAGAAACATCAGATCGTTTAAGAGAGACCATCCCTCATCTTCAATTCGTTCTTGTGACTCTTCCTTCTTTACTCCCTTTGATCCACGACATCCTTTCTTCTTGTTCTGTGCCTCTTCATATTGTGGCTGATCGTTCTCTTCATTCAGCAGTTTTTGCTGCTGGAACGGCGGCCTTGGCGGCTTCTGGAACAATTACCTTAGAAATTGCTTTAGAGGAAACCCCTCTTGTGGGCGCTTATCACGTGTCTTGGCTTTTGGAAAAATTTTTGGAGAGAATGTTGCAGACCCCTTGGGTAACCCTTCCTAATATCCTTTTAAAAGAGGGAATTGTACCAGAATGTCTTCAAAAAGCGTGTAACCCTTCAATGCTTTATGAAAAACTTTATCCTCTTTTAAGAAAGGAAAAGCCTTGGTCTTTTCAGAAGAAGGCTTTCTCACGCATCCGTCCTTTATTAAAAAACGAAAAAACCTTTGGGGAGAGTGCGGCTGACGTCGTGAGGGCCTTTCTTTGAGCCCATCTATACGGCATAAGCGTCTTTTATATCAAGCAACTCATCGCGGCACCAAAGAAGCCGATCTTCTTTTAGGGGGATATGTTCAGCATCATATGCTCACTTTTTTGGAAGAAGATTTGGAAGCTCTTGAGGCCTTGTTAAGTCTCGATGATGAAATCATTATGGCTTCCATGGGGGAGAATCTTTTTGAGAATTCCTTGTTGGTTAAAATAAGGGCCTTCCAAAAGGAGAGGAATTTTTAAAAGGCCTTTTCCAAAAGGGTCAAAGATTTTTAAAGTGATTCTTGGGGATCGATCCAGGTGATGTGACCATCGGGCATACGACAAAGAAAATTAACCCGTCCATGATCTTTATTCCGAAACACAAGAAATACAGCCTCTTGAAGCTCAAGACGCATGGCGGCCTCACTGACGCTCAGGGCTGGGATATCTCTTATTTTTGATGTGATAATTGAGGGCGGCTTTGTGCCTTCGATACCAAACCATGTTGCGTCAAGTGTAGCGTCCATCGCGGAAAGCTTTTTGTAAGTATGATTGTCATGATGTTTATGATGATCGTCGATTCTTTTTTTGTGCTTTACAATTTTTTCTTGAATTTTAGAAAGTGCTTCATTGAAGCACTGGTAAATATCATGGTCTTGAAAACAAACTCGGATATAAACACCGCGTTCTAGATGAAGGGAAATATCTACTTCGAATTGATGATGTTCTTTTTTCAAAAAAAGAACAGTGGCGCTTGTGGGATCAATCTGATATTTGTCTCGAATTTTTTTTATTGATTCTTGACAGTGCACTTGAAGGGGCTCGCCCAAATCGATATGCTTGCCCGTTATCTGAAGCTTCATTCTTGCTTCCTTCCTGATTCAAGCTAAGTTAATTTTATAATACAATTTTAAGCCTTAAGGGTCAATTGAACGCCTTTAGTATGTACGTGTTCATAACAAATGAGACTGGGTCTGCAGGGCATACAATTGTATTGTCTTATGGCGTTTGATCTCCCAATGGTGTCTTTTCTAGGTCTCGTTTTTTTCCTTGTTATTTTTTTAATGGGCGATCAGAATGCGATGGCAATACCTAAAAAAATGGGGGAAAATCTTGACAGCTTTTGATTGGGGCGTGTGTGCTCTTTTTGTGTTTTCAGGAGTTGTTGGTTTTTTAAGAGGCTTTGTGCGAGAGACTTTGGGTCTTTTGAGTTGGCTTATCGCATCGGTTGCTACGGTTTATTTGATGCCCTTGGGATACCATGTGGCATTGAAGGTTATCGCCTCTCCCTTGGTCGCCATGATGCTTTCGGGAGCTCTTATTTTTCTTGTGTTGTTACTTTTGCTGCTTCTTTTAAGTGATACCATTGTTGCATGGACTAAAAGCGGTGTGTTGCGTATGTTGGACAGAGTTCTTGGAGTAGGGTTTGGAGCGCTCCGTGCTCTTGTTTTTTTGTGCGGGGGGTGTTGGATTACTCTTGCAATTGCACCGTACCTTAAAGTGCATCCTTTTCTCGAGCACTCCCAAACCTTTCCTTTTTTAATAGAGGGTTCTGAGTTTTTAAAAGATCAGGTTGAGAAAAATCTTCTTTTTGAAAAGACAGTCCAATTTTTTAAAAACGAATTAAACCCTCTTTTAGAGAAGGTTATGGATTCTCATGGATCACTTAATTTTTCTCAAACAGCAAGACATCTGCCAATAATTGAGCAAACGGCGGAGATTCTTGAAAACCCCTCTGTTTCTGTTGAAAGCCCACCATCTACCCCATCCATTTCTGTGCCCGTTTCGATCGAACCTCCTTCTGCTCTTTCTCAAAAAAGCCCTTAAAGATCTAAAGGTTATGATGAGGTCGGATAACAATAGAAAATTGGACCACAGTAAAAAATCTTGAATTTCTTTAAAGAAAATGATAGTAAAATAATGAATCTTATTATTCGGGGAGAAAAAGCGTCTGTATGGTCCTCGTTTGTCAATCTTGCCAAAGTCGTTACCATCTGGACCCTCATGTGTTAGGGGCTGGACGTTTAGTTCGTTGTGTTTCTTGTGGCCACACATGGCATCAAGAAGCGCCAACGTCCCTTCAGAGTCCATCAGATTTTTTGTCCCTTTCTCAAGAGGCTCTAGATCCTTTTCCTGCTTTTAAGGCGCCACCACCGTCTTCTCGGATTAAATCTCATGTCCTGCTTTTGGCCCTTTTGAGCGGGATTATTGTGATTCCCCTTTCCTTTTTGTGGAAGCAGCAAGATTTTGGAATTTTTTTAAAAAAAAATCTCTCCACAATGATTTCCTTTTTTACGAAAAAAAATGAAAAATCCTACGAAATTTTTAAAATCAACCATTTGCGTAGCGAGGTGGTTTCTGATCCTGATGCGTCTTCATCTAATCATAAAATTCGTTTGGAGGGTCAAGTGGTCAACACATCGCAGCAGGTTCAGGCTTTGCCTCTTTTAAAGATTTATTTTTGGGCAAATCGCACTCAAAGGGGCCGTGAGGAGGGGGATTCTTTTTCAAAAGAAAACCTGCTTTTAGGGACGAGAACTCATAACCTTGAGCAGTCTTACTTGCTTCCAGGAGAATCCTTGACCTTTTCCTTTGTTGTTTCGGGAGATTTTTCTAATCTTGCATCCACCTCTGTGGGATTTTAGAGCTATCCTATCCTTTTCGTTTATAAAAACATCTGTTGGAATTTTCTTTGAGTGAGGCTCACCCAGTCATTATTTTGGGCTCCCCTCAAGAGTGCCCTTTCAATAATTGATTTTTTTAAATTTTACGAAACCAATATTAATTCTCAAATGAAAGAGGCGCAGTTATTTTCCTAGTTTCTATTGTGTCAAGTCAATGGGAATCAATAGAGGGTCTTTTTTGATGGCTTCCAAAAAGTGAGCTATCAAAGCTTTCTTTTTAGGGAAGGGATGTGGCGCGCCCGAGAAGATTCGAACTCCTAACCTCCTGATCCGTAGTCAGGTGCTCTATCCGATTGAGCTACGGGCGCCTCTAAAACTTAATAGGGACCCTACCATTCCCGTCTTTGCAATGCAATCCCGTTTCTGAAGTGTTTGAGATGCTTTAAGATGAGATGCTTTCAATCCCTGATCTAAGAATCTTTGGTGCTTTTCTTTAACAAGCGTTCTTTCTCGCGACGCCAATCATCTGCCTTTTTTGCTTCTCTTTTATCGCCCTTGGTTTTTCCTTCAGCAACTCCCAACTCAACCTTGATTTTTCCTTTGGGATTCAAATAAAGGCTTAAAGGGACAAGCGTAACCCCTTTTTTCTTAATTTGCCCGATCAATTTTCCAATTTCTCGTTTGTGGAGGAGTAATTTTCGAGGACGTTTGGGATCATGGTTAAAATGGCTGGCTTCTTTATATTCCGGGATAAATGCTTGCAATAACAACATTTCACCGAAACTATCAGAGGCAAAGGCTTCCAGAAGGTTTCCTTGGCCTTTTCGTAAAGATTTAACCTCACTTCCTCCTAAGATGATTCCTGCTTCTAATGTCGAAAGAATGGTGTAATTATGACGAGCTTTGCGATTTTGAACGAGAATTTTACGCCCAAGCTGTTTTGCCATTCCTTCTTCTCCTTTTAAAAGTAGTATATTCTTGTCAGCAGCACCCCTTCAAGACCGTTTATTTAAAGCGTTCCCAAAAAATGATTCTATGACGAAATTTTCTTGATGGGCAGACTCTTGAATTGGGGTGGGATTCCTCTTAGATTCATCCTATGTCTTCTGCCGCTTTTCTTGAAAAACTAACGCGCGTCATAGAGCGCTTTGAGGCCATCAATGGTCAATTGCATTCCCTTGAGGTGCTTGCACCGGATCTCTTGGCGAAGCTGTCTAAAGAGAGGTCTGAATTATCGCCTGTGGTGGAGGGTATTACAGAGTTCCAACGTGCCCTCAAGGAACAAGACGATTTAAAAGATCTTCTTTTATCCCCCGACTTATCTTCTGAGATGAAGGATCTTGCCCAAGAGGAAGCGGCCCTTTTAAAGGATCAAATTCCCCAGTTAGAAAACCAATTGAAGATTTTGTTGCTGCCTAAAGATGAAGCTGATTGCCGAAATGCCATCGTTGAGATTCGTGCAGGTACTGGTGGGAGTGAGGCGGCGCTTTTTGCAGCAAGTCTTTTGAGAATGTACGAAAGATATGGGGCGTTGCGTCATTGGAAAACAGAACTTTTACATTTAAACGAGACAGATCTTGGAGGAGTGAAGGAAGCCAGTCTTTCGTTTGAAGGAAAAGAGGTCTTTGCGCGTCTTAAATTTGAATCGGGCGTCCACCGTGTGCAGCGTGTTCCTGAAACAGAAGGAAGCGGACGTGTTCACACCTCAACCGCCACCGTCGCGGTGCTTCCGGAAGCGGAAGAAGTGGATGTTGTATTAGAAGATAAGGACTTACGGATTGATATTTTTCGTGCATCAGGGGCGGGGGGACAGCACGTCAACAAAACTGAAAGCGCCATTCGTATCACCCATTTGCCGACAGGATTGGTGGTGGCTCAGCAAGATGAGCGGTCTCAGCATAAAAACAAAGCCCGTGCTCTAAAAATTCTAAGGGCCCGTCTTTACGAGCTTGAACGCCATAAAAAAGATCAAGAGCGGGCTGCTTCCCGTAAAGGACAGGTGGGCACGGGTGACCGATCCGAGAGGATCCGCACCTATAACTTTCCCCAAGGACGTGTAACGGATCATCGGATTGGCCTCACCCTCTATCAAATTGATCAAGTGATGGAGGGATCCCTTGATTCCTTTGTGGAAGCTTTGATCGCTGAAGATCAAGCAGCCCGTCTCGCCTCTCTTGGCGAGGAAGAGTGATCTCGTCTTTTATGAATTTGGCCTTGCAGCAAGCGCGTCAGGCCTTTTCTTGTGGCGAAATTCCTGTGGGTGCTCTTTTAGTAGATCACCGTTCGCAAACGATTATTTTTTCGGGTCACAACCAGGTAGAAGCCACCAAAGATCCCACAGCCCACGCAGAAATCTTAGCGATTCAAAGGGCAAGTCAGCATTTTCAAACGGCAATTCTTTCCTTTTGTGATCTGTATGTGACCCTTGAGCCCTGCCCTATGTGTGCCCAGGCCATCAGTTTTGCCCGCCTACGCCGAGTAATTTTTGGCGCTTTTAATCCTAAGGGAGGAGGTATTGATCATGGTCCTCAGATTTTTAATCCTGCCTTTGGCAATTGGCAGCCTGAAATTGTGGGTGGTATTCAGGCCACAGAGTGCCAAGATCTTTTATCCACCTTTTTTCAACAATTACGTAAGTCACATTTTTGAGACCTCTTTAATCGGGGAAAGAGAAGAGGCCCATCGCATGGAGGATGAATTTGCGCTTTAAGGGGAGGCAATTATCAATCAACCAAAATCCTTTTTCCCAAAGGGGACGTAAAATTTTACTGCCTCCCAATAATTTAACAGTTCCGTGGGTCACACAGGCCATGGACCATTGATCGAAACGCCTTTTTGTGGCCCATTGACGTAAAAAAGTCTCTCGTCCGATATCAAGGCCTAACTGATGCGCTTCTTCAAGGTGAGAGATAAGAGCCGCCACATCCCGCAATCCCACATTTAATCCTTGCCCTGCTACAGGATGTAAAGCATGAGCGGCGTCTCCCACAAGAGCAAACCGAGGTCCCCAGGTTTTCAGAGGCAGGACAAGATCAAGAGGATAGGTTTGGATTTCTGAAGTTAATTGAAATGTTCCCAGTCCCCAACCGAAATGTTGAAAAAGGGCATGAAGAAGAAGATCCGGGTGACTCATGATCTTTTCGGCGATATCTTTTTTAAGGCTCCACACAACGGCTGATTTGCGATCCCCTAAAGGGAGAAAAGCTAAGGGCCCTTCAGAGGTAAAGTGTTCAAAAGCGGTGTTGTGATGGCTTTCAGAATGTTCCACCGTAAAGACGAGCGCCGTTTGATGGTAGGTGTGCTGGATGACGGGACTTCCTGCGATTTCTCGCAAAGGAGAATGACGTCCCTCTGCTCCTATCAGAAGACTGGCATGGATATGGGTACCCCCTTCTAGCATGACCTCTACAAAAACGCTCGAGGTCTTCCAAGAGGCGATTTTTTCAGGATTAAAAAAGGTCAGGGATTTTTTTTCTTGCAGAGCTTTGAGCACTGCATCGGACAAGTCCTGACTTGAGACCATAAAGCCCAAGGCTTCATAGCCTAAGTCAATGGCCTTGTAGGTCATGCCAGGGCCTCCTTGATGTTGCGTGACCCGAATAGTTTCGATAGGAGAAGGAGGGCTCTGAAGAAAATCCCAGATTCCCCATTGTTTGAGCTTTAAAAAAGATCCGTAAGAAATGGCAAAAGACCTTCTTGAAAGCTGACTGTCTTGAGGTAAGGGGTTAAAATGGTCCCGCACATCCACAAGTGCAACGGAAAAGCCCTTGGCTTCAAGAGCACAAGCAAGGGCTCCTCCGACAATTCCGGCGCCCGAAATTAAAACGTCCACCCTTTCGCCCACGAGACCTCTCCCCTTGCAAAAAAACTGCTTGACACTGTGATTCTAGCGTAGATTGTATGAAGGAGAAATTCAAAAATGTGAACAAAGGCACCCCATGACCTCTCAAACAGATTCTTCTGATCATCCACAATTGTTATTGCAGCAACTTTTGGAATTGGTGAAAGAGGACGCCTTAAAGGTAGAGGACATGATTCGTGCCTCCTTAAATCATACGATTGACTTGATTCCTGAAGTGGGGGGACACCTTATTAGAGCGGGGGGCAAGCGTTTGCGCCCTGTGTTACTTGTTGCTTGTGCCCGCTTATGCGGCTATCAAGGGCAAGAGCACATCAAGCTCGCCACTTGCATTGAGTTTATCCATAACGCAACCCTCTTGCATGATGATGTCATGGACAAAAGCTACTTGAGACGGGGAAAACCCACCGCTCATGAGATTTGGGGTGTTCCTGCAAGTGTTGTGGTTGGGGATTTTCTTTTGTGTCGTGCTTTAGAATTAATGACAGATGTGGAGTCTTGGCCCATTGTGCGACTCATTAATCAAATGGCGACACGGATTATCGAGGGCCAAACCCTTGATCTCTCATGGGAACACAAGATTGATATGACAGAAGAAGATTTTTTCCATGTGATTCATTTAAAAACTGCTTGGCTTTTTCAGACCGCGTGTGAGCTTGGTGCAATGCTTTCCTGTCACCCAGAGCAAGAAAATTTAAGGTATTTTGGATATCATTTAGGCATGGCCTTTCAGCTGATCGATGATGTGTTAGATTATACTTCCACAGTGCCCGATTTGGGGAAAAATCCTGGCCAGGATTTCAGAGAGGGAAAGGTCACACTTCCTGTGATCTTGGCTTTTGAACGGGCCACTCCAGAAGAAAAAGATTTTTGGAAGCGCACAATCGTCAAGCAGCAACAAACACCGGAAGATTTCATTCAGGCTCTTCAGATCATGAGTAAGCACAATGTGTTTGAGGAGGTGACGAAAAGGGCTATGAAATTCTTGGCGAATGCAGAAGAAAACTTGGCTGTCTTTTCAGCATCCCCTTTAAAAACTGCTCTTCAGGGGGTTTTGCAGTTTATTTATCTCCAAAGTTAACCCCCTTTGGCTTACCGGCTTTTTTCTCCTCAAACTCTTTTTTATGATGCTCTTTTATTTCTAGGGGGGCAGCAGGCTCATTATTTGGGGAATGTCCTTAGGCTTTTGCCATCAGATTCCTTTCATATTTTCAATGGTGAAGACGGTGAATGGCGGGCTGTGCTTGTTAAAAAGCATAAAAAGGGATTGGAAGTGCGTCTTCAAGAACGGGTCGCGCCGCCTTGTTCACAAACTTATGAGTTGTTTCTTTTTTTCGCCCCTATCAAATTTCATCGTCTTGATTGGTTATTGGAAAAAGCAACAGAAATGGGAGTAACTCACCTGGTTCCTTGCCGGACAGAGCGCACTTGCGGGTCTCGCATCAATTTGGAGCGTCTCGAGCGTATTACCATTGAGGCGACAGAACAATCAGGACGTCTCAGACCTCCTCTTTTTTGGCCGTTGGCCCCACTTCATGAACATTTAAAACAATGGCAACGGCAATATGCTGAAGCCCCTTTTTTCTTGTGTGATTTGGAAGCAAAAAAATCTCTTATCTTGGAGCTTAATTTCTTTGACTCCCTTCCTCAAGTAGCCCTTGCGATTGGTCCTGAAGGCGGGTGGAGTCCGTTAGAAAAACAGCTCTTTCATGAATCTTTTTCTGAATCTCTTCCCGTGACGCTAGGAAGCACCATATTGCGTGCAGAAACGGCAGCTCTTTTAGGCTTGGGAATCCTTCATCTATTTCAGGAGCAAAAACATGGAACGCTCAGAGGCCAAGCTCTTTAATCCTCGCTTACTCAAGAGTCATCGGGAACGGGCTTTGCAGTTAGGATTTGACAGTCGTCTTTTTGCTTATGCGGGCAAGCAACTCAGGGATCGTTTCACCGCCTTGACGGTCTCTTTTTCTCGGGTCCTTGATTTATCTCCCCTTCATACGGGTGGCCTTTCCCCTTTTTTTCAAGATCTTTTCCCGGTAGATAGTTGGCATCATATTTCCAGCCAGCATCTTTTTCAGGAAACGCCCAAATCTTATGACCTCGTCTTAAGCGCCCTGGATGGTCACTGGATTGAGGATCTTCCTTTATTTCTTCAATGCGCGCGTGCCCTTTTAAAACCCCGAGGACTTTTCATTGGTACTTTTTGGGGGGGAGATACATTAAAAGAACTCCGTCATGCATTGCTTGAGGCGGAAATCTCGCTCAAGGGAGGAGTTTCTCCTCGGATTATTCCTATGATTCCTCTTGAGGAAAGTGCCCGTCTTCTTCAAGAGGCGCCCTTTGTGCTTCCCATGGCGGATCAAGAAACTCTAACAATTCTTTATTCCACAACCAAGGGATTGTTCCACCATTTAAAAACTATGGGGGAGAGGAACGCTCTTACAGCAATAAATCGGGCTCCAAAGACTCTCTTCCTGGAGACGGAAAAATTTTACCGCAGACTTTATGCAACCCCCGAAGGAGAGTTACCTGCAACAGCTCAATTGATTACCCTGTCCGCTTGGGCGCCTGATTAAGGGGCTTTTCCGTCTAAGAATTTCAAAGGATCAATTGGTGTTTTTTTAAGACGGTACTCGAAATAAATTTTGTTTTTTTGACCAACAGTTCCTAAAATCGTTCCAGGTGTTACCGCTTGGTTAGGCTTGACAGAAATTTTATCAAGGTAACCATAGGCTGTTATCGTTTCATCAGATCCTTTAACGATTACAAGATTTCCAAGAGATGGAAAATTCTTTTGGCAACCGAATACCTTTCCCTTTTGGGCTGAAACGACAGATTTTCCTTGAGGACTTTCAATTTCAATCCCATCGAATGGAGTTTTCCCGTCTCCTCTTGGGATGAAATTCTTTAAAACATTTCCTTGCACTGGCCAGGTTAGGCTTGAAGGCTTGGAAGAAACAGCACTTTTTTCCATAAGGTCTGCGATCTCTTTCCCTTCAGTATTAGAAGCATTTTTAGAAGGAGATCCAGAAAGAGAAGCGGTCAGATTAGATCCCGTTGGAAGATTGGCTGTGGCTCCAGCGACACCACCAATTGAGGCTGTTTTAAGCCCTGAATTTTCTCCTGCTCTTTCTTCTGCTGCAATTTCTTGATCAATAGATCCGTCTAGAGGAACATTACTGGAGGTGCTTTCCAAAGGCGTGTAAGGAGGAGGAGTTAAAGGTGCAAGAGGCGTCATTTCGATGGTTTCTTCAGAGCTTGAAGGGGATGCGGCAAAAGACTCTGGAATTTTTTCTCCCAAAGGAAGCAAAAGCACTTGGCCCGTTTGAATGTAAGAAGACGTTAAACGATTGATAGCCATTAAAGCTTTCACAGAAACTCTATGCTGAGAAGCGATTTTGTAAAGGGTGTCTCCAGGTTGTACGACAATTTGATGGGGGCCTAAGATCAACACTGCAGGAGTATTGAGAGGTGCATCTGAGCAGGCCGCTAAAAAGAAGAGGGCAGCAGTACTTAAACTTCCTGGGATCCAAAAAGAATTTTTCATTTTTTTTCAAAAGCCTCTATATGCGTTTGCCCACCCATATAAGGCTGAAGAATGGGGGGAATCAAGAGGGAACCATTAGATTGCTGATAATTCTCTAGTATAGCCACAAGTGTGCGCCCCACTGCTAAACCAGAGCCATTAAGGGTATGGACAAATTCAAGGGGACCGCCGGTCCTTCGAAAACGTGCATTCATTCGTCGTGCCTGATAATCCCCACAAAGAGAACAACTGGAAATCTCGCGGTAAGTTTTTTGTGACGGAAGCCAGACTTCTAAGTCATAGGTTTTTTGAGAGGAGGCGCCCATGTCTCCAGCTGATAAAAGCATCGCACGATAGGGAAGCTCCAAAAGTTTTAGAATTTCTTCAGCTGCATTGCGCAGGTATGTATGTTCTTTTTCAGAAGTCTCTGGAGTTGTGATATGGACGAGCTCGACTTTTGAAAATTGATGCTGGCGAATCATTCCATGCATATCTTTTCCTGCACAGCCTGCCTCTGAGCGAAAACAAGGGGTGTAAGCCACAAAACGGAGGGGCAAATCTGCTTCTTCCAAAATCTGATCTTGTACAAGGTTTGTCAAAGGAACTTCACCTGTTGAGATCAACCAGCGATTATCTGTCGTTTGGAACAGGTCTTCTCTAAATTTTGGTAGTTGTCCTACGCCATAAACCGCTTCTTCTCTGACTAGATAGGGGACTGTGACTTCCGTATACCCAAAGCGCTGCGTATGGATATCCAGCATAAAATTTGCCAAGGCTCTTTCTAAACGAGCGATTGCACCTTTTAAAATCACAAAACGACTTCCAGAAATACGGGCGGCTGCTTCAAAATCAAGTCCCAAAGACCGTCCAAAAATTTCATGGGGGAGGGGGTCAAAAGAAAACGTACAAGGGGTTCCCCAACGAAAGACCTCTTGATTGCTTGTGTCATCAGTGCCTTCAGGGACATCCTCACGTGGGATATTAGGCAGCAGGTGCAAAAGGCTGTTTAGGGCCTTTTTTAAGTTTTCTGCTTCTTTTTCTTGGTGCTCAAGTTGCTCTCGAAGGAGAGCGCCCTTTTGAAAAAGATCTTTCCCATTGGTTTTGTTTTGTTTAGAAAAGGCGATTTCTTTTGCAAGTCCATTGCGTGCTGCTTGCAGCTCTTGAGTTTTCTGAAGGGCGTGACGATAGTGACGGTCTATTTCAATAATTTTATTGGCAAGAGGCTCCCCCCCCCGCCGATGCAAAGCGCGATCAAGGAGCTCTGGGTGTTCACGAATCCATCGAATATCCAACATGAAACCCCTCATTTCAAAACAAATGACTTATGTAAGATAAACTTTGTTTAACTTTCTTGATGCTTTCGCGAGAATACCTTAACATATGCCCTTGTGGAATCATTTATTGAAAGAAAGATTTTTTAGTGAAAGCACGGGTACGAAAGGCGATTTTCCCCGTTGGAGGGTTAGGAACACGCTTTTTACCTGCGACAAAAGCAATTCCTAATGAAATGCTCCCAATTCTTGAGAAACCCTTGATTCAGTACGCTGTT
>CAZGKG010000006.1:0-25060 GCA_964525615.1 uncultured Rickettsiales bacterium
TCAACCCCTTCTATTTATGTCCCCTTGTTCCAGTCAGGACTTATGTGGCTTTTCATTTTTGCGCCTCTAGGCATCGCCCTATTTTTTACATCCAGCATCAGGGGAATGCGGGCACAGACAGCACAAATCTTGTTTTGGACCTATACGGCTCTTATGGGGGTTTCCCTTTCGTCTATTGCCTTAATTTATACGGGTGAAAGTATTGCTCGAATTTTTTTAATTACCTCTTGCACCTTCTGCGGCATGAGCCTTTACGGTTACACAACCCAAAAAGATCTTTCCAGCTTCTCCTCTTTCCTTTTTATGGGGCTTTTGGGGGTTATTTTGGCTTCTTTGGTAAATCTTTTTATGCAAAGCTCAGCCCTTCAGTTTGCCCTTTCGGTGATGACGGTTCTCATTTTTACCGGTCTCACAGCATATGACACTCAGAAAATCCGGGATATGTATGATGCATCCCTTCCAGAAGAGACCCAGACAAAAATGGCTCTCATGGGTGCTTTGCAGCTTTATCTTGATTTTTTAAATATTTTCTTGGCACTGTTGCGTCTTTTTGGTGATCGGCGTTAACGACGATAAGGAAGAATCTTTAAGTTTATGCTTGTCTCTTCCTTGGTTCTTGCTTCATCATCGCCACGCCGCCTTGATCTTCTTCGTTCCATAGGAATTCATGACGTCCGTGTTATTCCTGCGGGAATTGATGAAACACCTCATCAGGGTGAAAGCCCCTCTTTCTATGTCAAACGCCTAGCTCAAGAAAAGGCGATGTTGGTCCATCAAAAGCTCTCCGATTCCCTCTCACCCTCTTTTATTCTTGCGGCCGATACGATTATCACCTTAGGACGACGGATTTTACAAAAAGCAGAAAACCGTGAGGAAGCCCTCTCGCAAATTCTTCTTTTATCAGGAAGACGGCACCGAGTTTACACAGGCCTTTGCTTAATCCCTCCGCAAGGTTCTCCCCGTATCCGGCTTGTTTCGACCCACGTGACGTTTAAACGTTTAAGTAAGGTGGAAATTGATAGTTTTCTGGACAGCCGTGATTGGGAAGGTGTATGCGGTTATCGGATTCAAGGCATTGCTGGGGCCTTCATCTCTCAAATTAATGGCACTCCTTCCAATATTATGGGGCTTCCCACCTGTGAAACAGCTCAACTGCTTCAAGGAAGTGGATTCCCCCTTTGGAAACAGAAGGATAAGATTTTAAAGTCTTCCGCCCGATGAAAGAAAAATCTTATTCTGCCTCTGAGAGTTTTTGTCCTCTTTGTCTCAAACCCTCAAACAAAAAGGTGTTTCCCTTTTGTTCTCAAACTTGTGAATACATTGATTTAGGAGCCTGGTTGAGAGGAGAATATATTGTGCCCGGTACGCCTCTTGAAGAAGAATCGGATGAGATCAACACGGACTTTGAAGAATTTTAATCAATCAATCAGTTGCACGACATTCCCAAGAGCTCGAGCTTTTCTTTCAACACCTCTTTTTGGTTTCACAAGATAAGCGTAGCGGGCCACAGCCCAGATGGACAAATCGCTGTGGGAATTTCCTAAGTAATCGAACCCATGCTTTCCCCAAAAGGTTAAAAGAAGATTCCGTTTCTCCAATCCAATAAGATTGATCGTCCCATGGCTTCCAAAGACATAATCAAAGACGCCAAGGTAATCAGCAACTGCTTTGGCTTGGGTAAGATAACTTCCCGTTGCCAAAACAATAGGCCTACCCTTTTTCTTTTCAGAACGAATCAAACAAAGAACAGAAGCATTATAAGGAAGCGACGCAACGTCGATCAAAACCCGCTTACATAAAAAAGCCTTTAAAATCGCCCTTCCCTTCAAAAGGAGATAAAAAATTGGCAAGAGACGCCAGAATTTCCATCCTACATAAAGGCGACAGGAAAGAAGGGATAGATCTGTCTCTATCAAAGTGCCATCTAGATCCACCACCAGAGGAAGACCCTCAAAGCAGGAGGGCACTTTCTCTGTCACCTGACCTTTTTGGCTTAAGATAATTTTTTGGATTGTTTCACCCCAGGCTCTATTTTTTTTAAATCGGAACGCATAATCAACCATTGCTGTAAAACCGACAAAAGATTATTCCAGGTCCAATAAATCACAAGACCAGAGGCAAATTGCCCAAGCATAAAAGTAAACACAAGAGGCATCACGTATTGAAACATTTTGCGTTGAATCGGATCCACGGGAGGAGGATTCAATTTTTGCTGCAAAACCATACTACATCCCATAAAAAAGGGCCAAATTCCCAAATGGAGAAAAGTAGGAGGTGTCCAAGGAATGAATCCAAATAAAGTAAAAAAGTTTGTGGGATCTGGTGCCGAAAGATCATGAATCCACCCTAAAAAAGGCGCGTGGCGCATTTCAATACTTATAAATAAAACCTTATAAAGCGCAAAAAAAGCAGGAATTTGAAGAAGCATCGGCAAGCACCCTGAAACAGGATTAATTTTATTCTTTTTATAAAAGTTCATGGTTTCCTGGTTAAGACGGGCAGGATCATCTTTATAGCGGGTACGAATCTCTTCCATCATGGGTTGAAAACGCTTCATCCGGGCCATAGCATGATAAGACTTATTCGCCAGTGGGAAAAAGAGAAGCTTTAAAAGAACTGTAAAAAGTAAAATGGCAAGACCAAAATTCCCTGTTAGATCTTTAAGCCAAGTAAGGGCATAGAAAATTGGCTTTGTTAAAAAGTAAAACCATCCAAAATCTACCGCCAAATCAAAATGGGCAGCCTTCTGGGTTTTTTCATAAGCATCTAAAAGGGAAAGAATTTTTGCCCCTGCGAAAAGATTTGATTTTGTTTCCAGCGTTTCATGAGGTTTGAGGGTTTGAAAATCCCCACGATATCCCACCAACATCAAAGGATCTGCTTGGGGAATCCTTTGAAAAAAAGGAACCATTTGTCCTTCCGGCATAAACGCAACCAACCAATATTTATCCGTTATTCCAAGCCATCCTGTCTCCGTAGGATTCAGGCGAATTAATCCTTTTTCTTTGATTTGATCATAAGAAATCTCTTGAAAACTTCCCCCAAAGGTCCCCAACGGCCCCTCATAAAGCAAGAAATTTCCCGCCAGATTCTTTGGATCAGATCTTAGCAATCGTCCGGAAAGACCCAAATGAAAAGTTTTTTCCGTTTGGTTAATAACGCGATGGGTAACCGTAAACAAATAGTTTTCATCTAAGAAAATTACTTGCTGAAAAAGAAGTCCCTGCCCATTATCCCAACTTAAAGTCACAGGGCTTTCGGGCGTCAGAAGATCGCGATCCGCTTTCCAAAGGGTTTTTTCTTGAGGCAAGGGAAAAACTTCTCGCGTCTTACTTTCCCAAAAAAAGGAGGCGCTATAAGAGTTTTCTGTCCCTTGGGGGGAGAGCAGGATAATATCTGGACTTTGAGGTTGGGTGGTTTCTTGATACTGAAGTAGCCGGAGATCATCAATTTGAGCCCCCTCTAAATTAATTGATCCCTTTAAAAGGGAGGATTGAATTTGAACACGAGGTCCGAGCAATGCCTCCTCTCTGGAAAGCCCAGAGGGGAAAGATATAAGATCTTCATCTATAGAAAGTTTTTTTTCGCCCAAAGCTGCTGGAGTTTTTTCAACCTGTGAAACAACAGGTGAAGAGTCCTTTGGCCCTCGCCATTTTTGAATTAAAAAATCTCCACCAAAAAAAACCAGCCCGCACAAAGCAAGAACCGCTAAAAAATTTTTTTGCTCATCACCCATAATCTTTGACAGGCCTTTCTTGAAAATATCTTGCCTCTTGGCCTTCAACTTATCAAAAAATTACTTCTTTTTTAAGGGGGATTCATAAACCTTAAAAGATTTCTTATAAGAATGAATTCCCTTTCTGTTCCCAAAAGAAAAAAACGCTCCTAATATAAAATTTTTTTATATCTGTTTTTGAGGTGTAAATCATTTATTGATTTATTCGTGGCAATATTGAAAATGTTTTTTGGTTTTTTATTGAGTTTTTTTTATATGGTTTATTTTTGTAATAAAATAAAATTTTTCTTAGCAGTTTTTTGTAGTTTTTTCTCTCTTAAAACCCTTGCTGATGACGCCAGTCCTTTGAGGGAAATGGTTGAACCTTTAGAAACAAGCATTCAAGATCCCAAAGATTTTTACACCTCGCTTGAAACTCCGACAAAAGAACTGGAGTTTTTTTACAAACTGACGGGGCTCTCTCACTGGCCGATGCAATATATCTTAGGAGACTTAGGCATCAGTGAAGATAAACTTGCAAAACCTAAGGTTGTGATCATGGTTTATTCAGCTCTTTCATGCGAACACTGCGCGAAACTTCATCAGGAAATCCTCCAGCCCCTCGAAAAAAAATACAGCAATGAAATTTGTATTATTATTCGAGATCGCCCTTTAGATTTGTTTTCTCTTCAAGCCTCTATTCTCACTTATTGCCAACCCAAAAATACTCATAACATCCAAAAAAGACTTTTTGAAACCCAAAAAGAATGGCTCCCTGCGTTTGAAGAAACCAAAAAACTAAGCAAAAAAGACGCTCACGGGCTCGTCAAAGAGCGATTAAATAAGGTAATCAAAATTCATGAGAACGATAAAAAGAGATGCCAAGCCTATTTTGACTTTACAATGCTTCAAAAGGCAGCCAAAATTTTAAGCAAAAACCAAGAATTTCAAAAGATCGAGGAAACACCTCTTGTTTTTCTTTACACTCCTGAACGAAATAAAAAAAGTAAAGAGATTGTCTATGGATCCCCTCAAGAATTGTCACTGGCTCAAATGACTTTGTCTAAAGTTGAAGAAGCCGTCAACAAATCTAGAGCCCAATTCTTTTCCTAAAGAATAAATCGAGAAAGATCGGTGTTTTTTGCTAAATCTCCTACTTTTTGCCGCACATAGGTGGAATCTATCTTAAAGGTTTCACCTGGCTTTTCAGAGGCTGTAAAACTAATTTCCTCGAGCAGCCTTTCCAAAACCGTATGAAGACGACGGGCTCCAATATTTTCTACAGAGCTGTTAATTTCACTCGCTAAAAGCGCAATTTCCTCAACACCATCGCTCGTAAAATCAAGCTCAACTTCCTCGGTTTTTAAAAGGGCCTTGTACTGACAAATCAAACTCGCTTCGGGTTCCAAAAGGACCCGTACAAAATCTTCTTGAGATAAAGAATGTAACTCCACGCGAATAGGCAAACGCCCCTGAAGCTCCGGAAGGAGATCCGATGGTTTTGCCAAATGAAAAGCACCTGACGTCACAAAAAGGATATGATCGGTTTTTACCATCCCATGCTTTGTCGAAACCGTTGTGCCTTCTAATAAAGGAAGCAAATCCCGCTGCACACCTTCTCGACTTACATCCCCCCCTGATCTTTCTGAACGGGCACAAATCTTGTCAATTTCATCAACAAAAACAATTCCCTTTTCCTCAACACTTTGAATAGCCTCTTTAATCACAGCCTCAGGATCTAAAAGTTTATCACTTTCTTCCGTCTCCAGTAAAACACGTGCTTCAGAAACTTTTAAACGACGCTCTTTTGTCCGAGACCCAAAGGTTTTTCCCAACAAATCCCCCAGATTGATCATTCCCATCTGGGCTCCTGGCATACCCGGAATGTCCAAAGCTGGAAGAGACTGGGGATTTTCTTGCACTTGGATTTCAATTTCTTTCTCTTCGAGAACCCCCTCTTGTAACATTCTACGAAACTTATCGCGGGTTTCTTCGCTGGCCTTTTCTCCTACAAGAACATTTAAAATGCGCTCTTGCCCATGAATTCTTGCATTTTCTTTTACTTTTTCACGATGTTTTTCTTTGATTTGGATGAGGGCGATTTCCAAAAGATCCCGAATAATTTGCTCTACATCCCGCCCTACATAACCAACTTCCGTAAACTTTGTGGCTTCCACTTTAATGAAGGGAGAATCCGCCAGACGGGCCAAACGTCTTGCAATCTCAGTTTTTCCGCAACCGGTTGGTCCAATCATTAAAATATTTTTTGGAAGAATCTCTTCGCGCAACTTAGGATTCAGCTGGAGACGTCTCCAGCGATTCCGTAAAGCAATAGCCACTGCTCGTTTAGCGTCTTTTTGACCAATAATATAACGATCCAACTCTGAAACGATTTCCCGGGGAGTAAAAGAAGTCATTCGCCTCTTATAGCCTTTCTAAAGTAATTTGATGGTTTGTATAAACACATAAATCTGCTGCAATAGCCATCGCTTTGCGGACAATTGCTTCTGCTTCAAGATCCTGATCAATGAGGGCACGCGCTGCAGAAAGAGCAAAACCTCCTCCCGAACCAATACCAACAAGGCCACCTTCTGGTTCCAAAACATCACCTGTGCCTGTTAAAACAAGAGAATGGTCTTTGTCTGCCACCACCATCATTGCCTCAAGACGCCTCAAATAGCGGTCTGTTCGCCAGTTTTTTGCAAGCTCCACACAGGCCCGCGGAAGTTGTGTAGAATATTGCTCAAGTTTTTCTTCTAATCTTTCAAAAAGAGTCAAAGCATCCGCTGTTGCTCCAGCAAAACCCGCAATTACCTGACCATTGCCCAAGCGACGAACCTTACGAGCATTATTTTTAATAATTGTTGATCCCATAGAAACCTGTCCGTCTCCAGCAATCACCACATCTGTTCCCTTCCGTACTAATAAAATAGTTGTTCCATGCCATAAAGAGGAAGGATTTTGTTCTGTATGTGCCATGAAGACCTCTTTTAAAAAATGTAATTTTCAGCTTAGGGGATTTTAAGAAGAAACAAAAGACATCAAAAAATTCTCTTTGAATGACCTTTGCGCATCAAAAGTGCTGCCATTACCACAAAAAAAGAAACTATCAGAACAATAAGGGTAGCAAGGGCGTTAATTTCAGGGGTTGCCCCTAAACGAATACTAGAAAAAATAACCATCGGAAGCGTAGAAGATCCAGGACCTGAAGTAAAACTAGCAATCACTAAATCATCCATAGAAAGAGCAAAGGCCAAAAGCCATCCCGAAAAAAGAGCCGGCGAAATAATAGGCAACGTAATTAGAAAGAAAACTTGTGAAGGCTTTGCTCCCAAATCAAGAGCTGCCTCTTCAAGAGAAGAGTCTACCTCTAAAAGACGCCCTCGAATAATCACCGTTACATAGGCCAAACAAAGAGTTGTATGGGCAATTGTAATCGTTTCAACGCCACGACCGGAAGGCAACCGAAAAAAATTTTCGGTCGTCACGAAAAAAACCAGAAGAGACAGACCAGTAATCACCTCAGGCATAATTAGAGGAGCTGTTGCCATAATTCCTAAAAGATTTCGTCGTTTAAAATCCCTAAGACGCACTAGAGTTAAGGCGCACAGTGTTCCCAAAACAACAGAAAGAGTTGCGGAAATCATCGCAACTCTTAAACTAACAGCAATGGCTCCCCAAAGTTCTTTGTTTTCAAAAAGAGATTGATACCACCTCAAAGAAAACCCCTCAAAACGCGTCATGACCGTTGAGGAATTAAAAGAGAAAAAAATAACGAAAAAAATGGGTGCATATAAAAAGACGTAACCCAAGATCATTAACAGAAAAACAGAAAAGGGATTACGATAATGCATGCCTCAGGTATCTCTCCTATTGAAAGGGGTTTCAAGGGGAATGAGAAAATTTTTTAATTTTTTCGACTTCGCTTATCAAAGAGGGGGAAGCTTTGTAGGAATAAAGAATCCAAAGAACCCATTGAAGAGCCTTTTGATGGGAGAAAAAGAGCAGAACTCCCCCCCAGGAAATCCAAAAATCAAGGACAAGAGAGTTATTTTGGACATAAAAAAGCATTAAACGCTTTTTCAAAGGAAAAATCTCCCTGTAATAATCAGCTGTTGGATTTGAATATTTTTTTAAAAGAGCGCCTTCTTTTGAAAACACAATGGAAGAAAGATCCAAAATTCCTGGAAGGACCGTCAAAATAGCTTTTTCTTGAGGGGTGTAAAGGGAAACCCCTCCCTCAAAAACATCAGGTCTTGGTCCAATAAGACTCATGTCTCCCTTAAGAACATTCCAAAACTGGGGAAGTTCATCCCACTTAAGGGCACGTAATATCCTTCCCCAAAAGGTGACGCGGTTATCATCTTGAGGAGTAATCGAGAGCCCCTGATCCGCCTTCCAAAACATGGTACGAATTTTCACCATTTGAAAGAGCGTTTCTTGAAAGCCCACTCTGCGAGATAAAAAAAAGGGTGAATGAAAATCGCTAAGCCACACAACCATCAAAGACAAGAGAATAATCGGTGAAAAAAAAACCAGAATTATCCCAGAAAAAAAAACATCAATGAGGCGCTTCACCTTTGAAATATTACCCTACCCAATGAACAATTCGTGGTCGCACATCAATGTGAATAAAACGATCTTGAGACTTAGGATAAAGACCTACACCCCCCATTTTCAAAGCACAAGCGATGCGATGAGCTTTTTTAAGAGCATCTCCACGAAAGCGAATATCGATAGCTCGACCTTCCATGTGTAAACTCTTTTTTGCAACACCATTGGTTTTTTGAGAAAGCATTTTGTTTGTGTGAGGAGAACGATAGCCAGAAATCATATCAAAAGCTTTGGAACAACCTATTTTTGATTTCAAAGCATGAATAGCTTCAAAAAGCCTGAAATCAATAGGAAGCTCTTCATTGGTTCGCCAATCTCTAAAAAATTTATTTAATTGCTTAATTGATTCCTCTAAGTAACGACCAGCAGCCCAAAAAGGTCCTCGAAAAAATTCGCCCGTGTGGGTGTTGTAAAGGTGAATCCACTTTTCATTCAAGGATCTAGGCATAACAATTGATTTCGAAGGAGAGGAACTTAACAAAAGGGCGCAAGCGGCCCCCCCACCTAAACTTAGAAATTGCCGCCGCGATAAACAATCCATAGATTTTTCCTAATGATTTTTAAAAAAATATAAAAAAAAACATCAACACGCAACGGAATTTTTTTAACATGAAGGAATTAGAAAAACATCTGTGGAAAAATTATGAAAAGCTTGTGGATAAAAGAAGAGGGTTTAAAAGGGAGCTAGATATCAACAATTTTCAACCGATCTTATCCACAGTTTTTCTCAAAGGAAAAAATTTTAAAATTTTTTCTAACCCCTCCAGTTTCCTATGTTTTCCTTGTTGAAAAACAAGTGGTTTTCTATTATCCACAGATGATAGAGCTCTCTACTTCTACAACAATTATATTAAAGAAAAATTAATAAAGGATGAAAAAATGTTTTTTCTTGAACCTTTTGAAGGAAAAACTTCTTTTCCTCCACCTGTTTGGTTAATGCGTCAAGCAGGACGCTATTTACCAGAATACAGGGAAATACGGAAAAACTCTTCTTCTTTTTTAGAGCTTGTCTTGAATTCAGATCAAGCCACTGAAATTACCTTACAGCCGATAAGACGGTTTAATCTTGATGCGGCTATCTTTTTTTCTGATATTTTGATAGTTCCTTTTGCATTGGGCCAAGAACTTCATTTTTACGAAGGAAAAGGACCAGTTCTCTCTTCTTTAAATTTTCAAAAACCTTTAGGAGGTCTTAGTTTAAAAAGGGCTCAAGAATCTTTGGAGCCAGTTTTAAAAACCTTATCAAAAACACGCAAATTACTTCCAGAAGAAAAAGCATTGATTGGTTTTGCAGGAAGTCCTTGGACAGTTCTAGCTTATATGTTAGAAGGAGAGACTTCTCGCGATTTTTTAAAAGCAAAAGAGTTTGCCCTTCAGGAACCTAAAAAATTTGGTGAGCTTCTTGAGCTTGTAACAGAGGCAACCCTTGATTTTTTGAAAAATCAAATTCGATCGGGTGCAACTGCTTTGCAGCTTTTCGAAAGTTGGGCTGCGGTTGTACCGTCACAGTTTTATAAAGATTGGATTGAAAAACCAACAAGTTATCTTGTAAAAGAAATAAAAAAAACCTTTCCAGATGTTCCTCTCATTGGTTTTCCAAAGGGGCTTGGAATGAATATTTTATCTTATATTAAAGAAACAAAAATTGATGGGATTTCTCTTGATTTTTCTTATCCTTTGTTAGAGGCAACAAAACTACCTTGCGTGATTCAAGGTAATTTAGACCCCATGATTTTAAGAATAGGGGGAAGAGTTCTTGAAAAAGGTGTTGAAGAAATTATGAAAATTTTAAAAGGAAAACCTTTTATCTTTAATTTGGGACATGGTGTTTTGAAGGAAACCCCTGTTTCTCATGTGCTAGAACTTGTGAATCTGATTCGAAATTTTAAGTCTTGAGGTAGCAATGAAAAAAGCGATCGTCCTTTTTAATTTAGGGGGGCCTGAAAACCTTAAAGATGTTTACTCTTTCCTTTTAAAGTTTTTTTCTGATCCAGCGATTATTCCTTATCCAAAAATAATCAGAAAAATGATTGCTTTTTTTATTGCAACTTTTAGAAGAAAGAAATCTGAAAATATTTATCGTCAATTAGGGGGGGGATCTCCCTTATTAAAAAACACCCAAGACCAAGCAGAGGCTCTTCAAAAAGTTTTAGGAAAAGGTTATAAGGTTTTTGTCGCAATGCGTTACACAAAACCCTTTATTTCCGATACCTTAGCGCAGATTAAAGAATACCTTCCAGATCAAATCGTTTTGCTTCCTCTTTATCCTCATTTTTCTACAACCACAACTGGATCTTCTTTTTTAGAATGGGATTTTCAAAAAAACAAACAAAAGATGGCACGTCCTGAAAACCGTATCTGTTGTTATCCCCAACAAGAGGGTTTTATAGAAGCTCTTCTTGATTTAACTCTTAGAGAACTTAAGGAATTTTCTTCTTTACCGCGAATTTTGTTTTCCGCCCATGGACTACCTATACGAATCGTGGAAGCAGGAGATCCCTATGTGTTTCATGTGGAGTTAACTTTTAAGAAGCTTGTTCAAAGGTTAAATGAATCCATTAAAGAAGATATTGATGCTGTTTTGTGTTATCAAAGTCGTGTTGGACCTGCTCAATGGACGGGCCCCTCTCTTGATGAAGAAATTGAAAGAGCAGGAAGAGATACAAAGCCTGTTCTTGTGGTGCCTTTAAGTTTTGTTAATGAGCATTCAGAAACCCTCGTGGAATTGGATATTGATTTTAAAAAGCAGGCGGAGACCTTAGGTATTCCAAAATATGGCCGTGTTCCAACGGTTTCTTGTCATCCACTATTTATTAATGGACTGGCCCAATTAATTCACTCTAAAGAAAATGTTTGGATTACCTGTTCTGTAGGATTAAAAAAATGTTGTCGTCGACAAAATTCCTAGATCTTTTGACGAATTTTTATTTGCACCTCAAAGCGTTGCATATCCTTTCAGTTATTGCTTGGATGGCAGGGCTTCTTTATCTCCCGAGGCTTTTTGTCTATCACGTTGAAAACCTTGGAAACAAAGATTTGGAAAAGGTTTTTTTGACTATGGAAGAACGTCTTTTGCGCATTATTATGCTGCCTTCCATGATTGCTACCTTTTTGTTTGGAGGACTTTTATTGTTGATTCCAGGAATTGTTCAATGGAATGAAGGATGGATTCATTTAAAACTTTTGCTCGTTTTTTCACTGGCGGGTCTCCATGGGATGATGATTTCCTGTTGGAAAGATTTAAAAGCAGGAAAAAATCAAAAAACAGCGCTTTTTTTTAGATATGTGAACGAGATTCCTTTTTTTCTTGCAATTGTAGTAGTGTTTTTAGTCATTCTAAAACCCTTTTAAGAGAGGTTATTTTTTTTATTAATCAGACTAAAAGAGCTTTTACAACCGCAAGAGCGTCCTGCATTAGGATTTTTTACCACAAAAGAAGAGCCAATCATTTCCTCTGTGTAATCCAAAAGAGAGCCTTCTAAAAAAGAAAAAGAAAGAGCATCAATCAAAACGGTCGTGCCGTTTTTTTCTAGCACAAGATCATCTTCTGTGGCTTGGGTGTTCATTGAGAAGATATATTGAAAACCTGCACAACCTCCTGAATCCACCTGAATTCTTAAAGGACCTTTTCCTTCTTTTCTTAATTTTTGAAGCCGTTGAACAGCAGTTTCCGAAAGGGAAAAATTCATAAATTTTCCTCGCATATTTTCTCATGAGAATAAAAAAGCTTCCAAGCCTTCCACACGATAAGACCTAAAAAGAAAAATCCTAAAGATCCCACAACAAAAAAACGTTGTAAGGGAGAGAGGTAATTCATCAGAAATCCTCCAAACAAATAGCCAATAGAACAACTGACAATAGACCAAATAACTGCTGCTATCAGGTTTAAAATCGCAAAGCGACGGAAAGAAACCCCTGCTGCTCCAATAATGACAGGACTAATGATACGAATCCCATAAATAAAACGAAAGGTTAAAATATAAATCGTGTTATACTTATGAAGAAGGGCGAAAGCACGACTTGCAGGTTCTTGAAGTTTTGGAAAGCGATCCAGTACTTTGTTTCCCCAAAAGTGCCCAATAAAAAAAATAGATTGGTCAGCAACCAGGGTTCCAATAAATGAAATTAAAATAATTTTATAAAGAGAAAGATATCCTTGAGACGCCAAAAATCCAGCAGTTAGGATCACGGATTCACCCTCAATGAGAGATCCTAAAAAAACTGCGAAATAACCCCAATCAGTAATTATTTGTTCCATGAAAAATTACCTTTTTAAACACTCTATTTTAAAGATATAAACACAAAAGTGCAATGGGAAGTCTTTTAAACGATGGGGGTTTTTAGAGTAATTCCTAAGTTTTTCTACCTTTTATTCTTAGGATTCAGAGGGGAAATGACCCAATTGATATTACGTTCAATAGTAAAATTTTTCAAATAAAATCCCTTCTTTTTTCTTTTTGCTTTTGACAAGAAAACCTTTTTTGTCTCAAAATAGTTTTAAGTCTAAAAAGGAATCCTGTACGATGGTGAAGATCCCTTTTTCTCAGATAGAGGAATTTTATCAAAGTCCTCTAGGTCATTTTGTTTCTCGTGCACTTGCCCAAAAAATTTCTTTTTATTGGCCGAACCAAAAGCAAGGTCTTTTTTTGGGTGTTGGGTATCCTTTTCCCTATATTCTCCATTTTCAGGAACAACCTGGCCATTGGAGTATTTTCGTCGAGAACCCAAAGAATTCTCGTTCTTGGAAAAAAATGTCCTTAATTAAAGGGATTCCTGTTTTTTATCAAGAAAGTCTGTATTCTTTTTCCGATAATCAATTTGATCGGCTCTTTCTGATTCATAGTATCGAGTTTACAGAAGAACCCCTCAAGTTTTTTAGAGAGATGTGGCGAATTTTAAAACCGGAAGGCGAGATGATGATTGTCTTCCCTCATGATTACAGTCTTTGGTCTCGTCAAAAAGGAACTCCTTGGGCATCTCCTCATCCCTACTCTCTCTCTCAAGTACTTAACTTTTTAGAAAAAACTTTTTTTCAGCTTTTACAAAAGGAAAAGGGGCTTTTTACTCCTCCTTTTAAGTCCTCTCGGCACTTGTTTTTTTCACCTTTCTTTGAAAAAGCGGGTAGTTGGGGCCTTTGGCCCTTTTCTGGGGTTTGGATGATTCGTGTAAAAAAACAACTGTATTCCCCGATTTTTCAGGGGGAAAAAGGCCAATCCCCAATTATTCTTCTGGAAATCGGCAGTGGGACAATTCCAGAACTTAAAAAAGCATAAAGTCCTAGTCCAAAAATGATCCAGGTAATTGCTTGGTTAAATTTAAGCACGTCAATTATACTGAAACGCTTTCTTCCCCAAAAAACAAAAGTGCTTAACATCATCCACCATAAGGATGCACCAAAACCAATCGCTGCAGACCATAAACTAATCGTAAAAAAATCATCTAAAGGCGGGTTTAGATGAAATGTCGAGAAAAGGGCTATAAAAGCTGTAAAATTCAAAGGATTTAAAAGGGTTATAAAGAAACTTAAGAAAAAAATCCAAAAGGGGTGATTGGAAGATACTTTTGTATCTGGCTGTGGGGGATTGTAAAATAAAAATCCCGCAACGATCATTAAAAAAAGACCTCCTGCAATCTGAAATTCTTTTTGATAACTATGCAAAAACAATTTACTGTACTGGACCCCCGTTAGAGAGGAAAATCCCCAGAATAAATCTCCTAAGGACGCTCCAAATCCTGCAGAAAGCGCAAGAGGAAGTTGGTTTTTAAGGGCTTGACGTAAAATAATAAAAGCAACAGGTCCCAAAGGTGTTGAGATTAAAAAACCTGATAGCATTGCTTTCATGCATCCCTCGAGGAGCATTAAGCTTCTTCCTCATTTCGGTTTAAGGAGGGACTGTTTTTCCAGTAAAGATAACCGCTTAAGACTGTGATAAAACTTGCCAACCAAAGACCATAATAATTTAAAACTGTTAACCATTCAAAACGCCCCTCTCTAGAATTAAATAATAAAGAGGCAATCACTACCATCTGAAGAGCCGTTTTCCATTTGGCTAATTGACTGACATGCAGAATTTTTTCAGGACATTCTTCTAAAATTTCCCGTAGACCGGGAATTGCAATTTCACGAGCAATAATAAGGGCGGGTAAAAGAAGTAGATCTCTCTCAATCCAACCAAAACCTGCCAGCATAAAAAATGTTAAAGTTGTCAGAAGTTTATCTGCCAGAGGATCAAGAATACGGCCTAAGGGAGAAGTTTGATGATAAGTACGTGCTACGTATCCATCAAGGTAATCCGTCAAGCAAGCCAAAATAAAAAGTGTTACCTGGAGAGAGGTGACCCATGGTTTTTCAAGATAAAAAAGTCCCAGAATAATAGGGATTACTCCGATACGCCCCAACGTTAATAAATTGGGGATGGAAAAATACATTCTGAGGAACCTCTTTCTTTTAAAAAGTTTTTTTGTTCTTAAAAAATTCTTCTAGGATAAAATATTCCATTGCGATTTAATCATGATTTTGGAAATGTTCATAGATTGTTTCTGCAATTTTTCTTGTGATTGAAGGCACAGCACATAGATCCGTCACACCTGCCTTTTTTATGGCATCAAAAGATCCAAAGTGCCTTAAAAGGGCTGCTTTACGTTTTTTTCCTATATTTGGAATTTTTTCAAGACGAGAAAAATGGATTGATTTAAGATTTTTTTTACGATGGGTGGTGATTGCAAAGCGGTGAGCTTCATCCCTTAAGCGTTGAAAATAATAAAGGAGGGGGTCATCGGATTTAAGTTTGATCGGGGGGCAATCCCATTGATATAAAGTTTCTTGGCCACTATGCCGGTCGGCTCCTTTGGCAATTGCCACAACAGGAATTTGGGAAAGATTGTAAGAATTTAGTGTTGATTTCACAACGCTTAATTGCCCTGGACCCCCATCTACAAGAATCAGATCAGGTAAAATGAGTTCGGTCTTTTCTTTTCTTTCAAATCTTCTGGAAAAAACTTCCCTCATCATCCCATAATCATCCCCTGGTGTGATTTTGGAAGAAATAGTAAATTTACGATACCCTTTCTTAAAAAACCCTTCAGGGGTTGCGACCACCATAACCCCATACGCATTTTTTCCTTGGAGATGACTATTGTCATAAATTTCAATACGTTCAGGGAACTTTGATAATTGGAATAATTCTTGAACCCGCCTTAAAAGCTTTTCCTCAGATTCAAGTTGTGCCAGATGACGCAAGAGCGCTTCTTGCGCATTTTGAGAAACTTGATATAACAAATCGGCGCGAGGACCTTGACGGGGAAGTTCGATCCTGACCGGATGACCTGCAAGACTTGAGAGGGCTTCTTCCAGAATTTTGTGCTCTTGAGGTTTTTCATTGACCAGAATTAAAGGTGGCGGAGGAATCTCTTGGTAAAATTGACTCAAAAAGGATTCAAGAAGTGCAGAAGATGAGATGTCCTTTGAGTGGCCTAAAGGAGGAAAAAAAGTTTTTGTTCCATAGGTTCCACCACCCCTTACAAAAAACATTTGAAGCGCAGTGGCACCTGTGTTTTTTGCAATTGCAATAACATCAGCGTCTTGAAGATTATTCAAAAAAACCGTTTGATGAGATTGGAGATGGGTTAAGGCACGGATGCGATCCCTGATTACAGCTGCTTGTTCATAAGCTTGTAGGGCACTTAAGTTAATCATTTCTTTGGCTAGATTTTGCTGTATCTCTGTTGACCCCCCTGAAAGAAATTGTTTTGTTTCTTCCACAAGTTTTTTATAAGCTTCAGGTGTAATTCGATGAACACAGGGCGCGCTGCACCTTTTCATATCGTATTGTAAACAGGGACGTTGACGTGTTTTAAAAAAATGATCAGAACAAGATCGTAATAAAAAAGCACGATACAAAGAAGACAGGGTTTTTTCAACATCCGTTGCGGAAGGAAACGGCCCAAAGTATTGCCCGTCTTTCTGGCGAGGGCCCCGATGTTTTATGAGGGCCGGCCATTCTTCCTGAGTCAAAAGGATGTAAGCCATCGATTTGTTGTCTCGGAAAACAATATTATATTTTGGTTTTAATCGTTGGATAAGATTGGCTTCTAGAAGAAGAGCTTCTGTTTCCGTATGGGTTGTAACAATTTCCATAGTTCGGGTCTCTGACACCATGCGCTGAAGTCTCGCAGGTAATTTTTCGACCTGTGCATAACTTGTAACTCTTCGGATAAGATTTTTTGCTTTTCCAACATAAAGCACCTCTCCTTGAGACCCCAGCATGCGGTAAACGCCTGGATTGCTGGAGAGGGTGCGTATTGTTTTACGGATCGCCTTAAGGCCCTCATTTTCTTCTCTTAAGGTAGAATCGTTATTTTTTCTCATCTTTTTTGAGAGAGAGAAAAAGAGCGTCCTTGTCAAGAGATTAATACTTTTTAAAGATATCCCCGAAACCTGTGGATAACACTGTGCATGAGTCTGCCGAGATCCCCTTTTTCCTCTGGAGATATATGGTTTCTTTTCGGTTTGCACAAAAATGTATCAGATAAAAAAGAAAACTTTTAACGTTTAGGAACGAGAGAAAGGATTTTTTGTGGAAAAAATTTCTCGATACATTTTTGAAGAGAGGCTTCCAACTCTTTTAGAGAGAGGGGTTTTGAAATAAAGTCGAACGCTCCACAATTCATAGCGCGCCGAATACAATGAAAATCATTATAAGCAGACATCACAATCGTTCGTGTTGATGAATTTTTTTGTTGAATTTTTTCCAGAAAAGTAAGGCCGTCCATTTCGGGCATTTGAATGTCTGTTACGATAATGTCAAAAAAGGGTTGGTTTTTAATAATCTCAAGGGCTTCACGTCCGTTACAGGCAAAACAAAGATCAAATATTTTGTATTGCACATAAGAAGAAAAGTACCTTTTGATTAATATTTTAAAATCCCTTTCGTCTTCCACAATCAAAATGCGCACCTCGGACACCCCCCATCAAATTATTTACTCTCTTTATTTTCTATCTTGAATATTTCTGGGTAAGGGAAGTTTTAAAACGGAATAATTTTATGATAACTCTTTATTTTTTAATTTTTTTGTTCTTATTAGGCGTGATTTTTTGATTGTTTAGGAAGGGGGGATGTAAAAAATCGTTAGAATTCTTTTCTTGTCGATTGTTTGAAAGCCCTTTAAAATGCCTCTATAATCAAAATAATAAAAAAGATTGTTTCATTTTGATCCATCCTACCGCAGTTGTTGACCCCTTATCCTGTATAGAAACGGGCGTTGAAATTGGCCCCTATTGCGTCATTGGAGAACATGTCACCCTTAAAAAAGGGGTCCGACTTTTTTCTCACGTTGTGATAGAAGGTCGGACAACCGTTGGTGAAGGCTGTACTGTTTATCCCTTTTGTTCGATAGGCCATGCGCCCCAGGATCTTAAATACAAAGGAGAACCCTCAACAGTTACCATTGGGGCCTCAACGACTATCAGGGAATACGTGACTATTCAACCAGGTACTGAGGGTGGGGGAATGGAAACTTCTGTCGGAGAGAAGTGCCTTTTGATGGCTCATGTCCACATTGCTCATGACTGTCGGATAGGGCATGGCGTCATCATGGCAAATCATGTCACCTTGGGGGGCCATGTTGTGGTAGGAGATGGAACGGTGATTGGAGGACTCGCCGCTATCCATCAATTTGTACGAATTGGACAAAATTCCATGATTGGTGGTACAGCGGGAGTCACAGAAGATGTTATTCCCTATGGTCTTGTGGTTCCTGGGAAAAAAGCCTTTCTTGAAGGATTAAATCTTGTAGGGCTTAAACGAGGAGGATTTTCAACAGAAGAAATTCAGGCCTTACGTGAATTTTATAAGCGGGTTCTAGAACCCTCTGTTCCTGTTTTACAGCAAAGAATGATTGCTTTTCCTGAATCCTTAAGTCGCCATAAAGCGGTACAGAAACTGATGGATTTTCTTCAGGTTCCTTCGACACGCGGTCTTTGTCTTCCTAAACGTGCTGTATCAGTTGTCTGAGATATTTTGCAGGGGCGCTCTCTTCTCTTGCAAAGAGAACTTTACTTCTTATGATGCATCTTTTTCCCTAATAGAAAATTGTACTGATGATTCGTTTTGAAAATTTATCTAAAACCTTTGGAAGTAAGCCTCTTTTTTCAGGACTTTCCTACCATTTTCCTGAAGGAGAGCGCATCGCTCTTTTCGGAGGAAATGGTGAGGGAAAAACAACTTTGTTAAATATAATTATGGGATTGGAAGAGCCTGATTCAGGAAGTGTTATGAGGCCAAAATCAGCTCATGTGGCCTGTCTTCCTCAATCTCCCAACCCTCATCCAGAAAAGAATCTTTTTGACGAATGTTTAGCGGGCCATAGGGCTTTGTGGTCGTTGCGTAAAGAGATGTCAGAATTCTTAAGAAAGATGGAAATTGCTTTTGTAGAAACTGATTTTGAGGTTTACGAAGAAAAGCGCATTCAATATGAGCAACAAGATGGATATAATCTTGAGGGGGAAGCTGTTAAAATTTTGAAGGGTTTGGGGTTTTCAGAAGAACGCTGGAAGGAGCATCCCGAAACTCTTTCAGGTGGATGGCGTATGCGTCTAGAACTTGCACGATTGCTGGTTTCAAAACCAGATTTTCTGATTTTGGACGAACCCACAAACCATCTAGATCTTCCAGCGATTGAGTGGCTGGAGGAAACGTTAGAAGCCTTTCGGGGTACAATTTTGTTTGTGACACATGATCAAGCTCTTCTGGAAAGTCTGCCAACCCTTATTCTTGAGCTTCAGAAAGGCCAGTTAACCCCTTATTCAGGCAATTATACCACCTATAAAACGCAAAAAACTTTGAAAGAAGCGTTGACAAAAGTCACCCTTAAAAAATTGACGCGAGAGAGGGAGCATAAACAAAAGTTTATCGATCGTTTTGGAGCAAAAGCAACCAAAGCGGCGCAGGCGAATAGTCGCAAAAAAGCAATTGAAAAAATTGATTCCGCTTTAGCTGTCTTGCCGGAGGATCAGGAAAACGCAACATTACGTTTTCCTAAACTGATTTATCCGACCAGCGCGCGTCATGTCCTGACCCTTGAAACTGCCTCTATTGGATATGAGAGAGCGTTGTTGAAAAACCTCTTTTTTTCTCTTGAGCGGGGGGAAAAATACGCGATTGTGGGGCCCAATGGATTAGGTAAAAGCACTCTTCTTAAAACTTTGGTGGGAGAACTTCCCCTGTTAAAGGGAAAGATGATCTGGGGGGACCCGGTGGTGGTGGGATTTTTTCGTCAAGATGCAGCAGAGCACCTTCAAACTTCCGAAACCGTTTGGACGGTAGCGCAATCTCATGCTCCTCATTTGCCCCCTACGCAGCTTCGTTCTTTACTGGGATCTTTTCTCTTTTCGGGAGATAGTGTGGACAAGCCTACACGGGTTCTTTCCGGGGGAGAACGGTCACGACTTGCCCTTTGCTTGTTATTGGCGCGTCGTCCGAATTGCCTTTTGTTGGACGAACCTACCAACCATCTTGATCTTTCCAGTAAAGCAGTTTTAGCCCATGCTTTAAAGCTTTACCCTGGCTCTCTTCTCTTAGTTTCCCATGATCGGGCTTTTATGGAGACAGTGGCTGATCGATTGTGGGACCTTCAACCAAAAGATTAAATTTAAAATAGGGAATCCCTACAATGAGAGTTCACAAAAAAAGATAATTTAAATTTTTTCAAAAGGAATGTGTAATAATTTTTGGTTTTATTGTGTCCTTTGAGTCCCAATGTTGGCTCTTAAAATTCAAAAGTTTCACCAGAAAAAACAAGCTATTTTTTTTCCTTAGAAGTTTTTCCTTTAGAAACTTTCTTTGAAGATTCAATTTTTTTTGAAGCGATAGGTTTCTTGCCTCCACGAGAGGGTTGTGCAGCCTTCTTTTGAATCAAATCTACAGCTTCCTCTAAAGAACCTTGCAAAACGATTTCCAGACTCTTAACGGAAACAAAACGGTCGCCATGTTTAAAATAAGGACCAAAACGCCCAATGCCTGCTGTGATTTTAAGACCATCTTCCGGATGCATGCCCACGTCTCGGGGTAACGCTCCAAAAAGACAGGCTTCCTTAAGAGTCAAGGTGGAGAGATCGATTCCTTTAGGAAGGCTTACGCGCTTAGGTTTTGATCCTTCCCCCCATTGAAGATAAATGCCATAAGGTCCTAACCGTAAAGATACGGGAAGCCCTAAAACAGGATCATCCCCTAAGATTTGGGGGAACTTAGAAGCAGGAGCCTCCGGTACATCTCCTGATCCTTCTGTGGCCTCCTTTGAAGAGGTACCATCCAAAGGTTTTGTATAGTTGCAATCTGGATACCGAGAGCATCCCAAAAAAGCGCCGAACTTTCCAAGACGTAATCCTAATTGACCCTCATGACAGCTCGGACAAACACGATCCCCTGTGCCAAACAGATGGGCCGATAAATCTTTTTCAAGAGTTTCGAGAACATCACTGATTTTTAAGTTTTGGGAATTTTGGATTGTCTGATAAAAGGACTCCCAAAAATCTTCTAAGACCTTCTTGAAATCTAAATTTCCCAAGGAGATTCCATCCAGCTGATCTTCCAAGCCGGCTGTAAAATCATACTGTACATACCGGGAAAAATAGTGAGTTAAAAAGGCGGTGACAAGACGGCCCCGTTCTTCAGGAAGCAACTGTCGTTTTTCAAGACGTACATATTCTCGATCCCTTAGAACCTGCATAATACGGGCATAGGTACTGGGACGGCCAATGCCTAATTCCTCCATTTTTTTGATTAAACTTGCCTCCGAATAACGGGGTGGAGGTTGTGTAAAATGTTGGAACGGATCAATCTCCTTCAAAGAAAGCTGTTCTTCTAAAGAAAGAAGGGGCAATTGACTAGAATCAAGCTCGTCCTTTTCACCCTCATCTAAACTTTCCCGATAAAGCTTTAAAAATCCTTCAAATAAAAGGGTTGAGCCTGTTGCGCGAAAGATTATGTCCCCCAAAAAAGAAGCTATATCAACCGCAATTTGATCAAAATCTGCACTCGCCATTTGAGAGGCCACCATCCGTTTCCAGATTAACTCATAAACAGAAAGCGCCTGTTTTTCTAAAAGAGGGGATAGAGATTGAGGGGTTCTGTTTAAATCGGTGGGACGAATGGCCTCATGGGCCTCTTGAGCATTTTTTGCCTTCGTTTTATAAATCCTTGGTTCTTCTGGTAGGAAGGAGGCACCAAAACTTTTTTTAATATAATTACGGCAATCCTGAAGGACTTCTGAGGTGACTTGAACGCTGTCAGTACGCATATAGGTGATGAGACCGGTTTCCTCTCCGTTAATTTCAATTCCTTCATAAAGCTTCTGAGCCAAAGCCATGGTACGAGAAGGACTGAGGCCTAACTTGCGAGAGGCCTCCTGCTGAAGGGTCGAGGTGGTAAAAGGAGGCGGCGGGTTGCGCTTGACCCGTTTTTTTTCAAGCGAGGCCACATGATAATTTTCAGACTGAGCTTTCTGAACAGCGGCTTTCGCTAATTCTTCAGAGGAGAGAGAGAATTTTTCAAGCTTTTCTCCTCCAAGAACAGTCAAGCGCCCTTTAAAGGACACTTCTTGATCAGAAGGAGAAAACAAAGCCTCAACGGTCCAATATTCTTGCGTGACGAAAGCTTCAATACTTTGCTCCCTTTCAACTACCAGTCGGAGAGCAACCGATTGTACACGACCAGCAGAACGGCTTCCCGGAAGCTTACGCCATAAAACGGGGGAGAGGGTAAAGCCTACCAAGTAATCCAAACTTAAACGTGCAAGATAAGCGTGCACCAATTCTTGATCGAGGGACCGGGGCGTTTTTAACGCATCTAACACAGCTTTCTTTGTGATGGCATTAAAGGTGATGCGCTGTACGGCCTTTCCTTCAAGAGCTTTTTGCTCCTTCAGATATTCTAAAACATGCCAAGAGATGGCCTCTCCTTCCCGATCGGGGTCAGTGGCTAGAATTAAGGTGTCCGCTTTTTTCAGAGCTTTAGAAATCTCATTTAAAGGTTTTGAGGCTTTTTCAAGAATCTCCCACGTCATAGAAAAATTATTATCAGGATTTACCGAGCCTGATTTAGAAGGTAAATCCCGCACATGACCATAGGTAGACAAGACTTTAAAATCGGCCCCTAAGTACTTCCCAATGCTCTTTATTTTTGCAGGGGACTCTACAAGAACGACCTTCATGAGTATATTTCCATCTATTTAAAAAAATTCTTTAGATTTTTTGGGCGTCGAAAAATCCTCGTTCTCCTCATGAGGCAATAAAAATACGAAATCTCCCGAGTGGCGGCCAAGATAACCCGCGATTTCAATTTCTACAAGAGCTGCCCTAACTAAAGAGACAGAGAGTCTCATTTGTTGGGCAAGAACATCAATTTGAATGGGTGTGGAACTTAAGTTTTCTAAAATTAAATTTTGATATTTTCCAAAGTCTTCGGGAGAAGTCGTCATAGGCGAGACTTTTTCTTCAATGTCCAAAGAAAGCAAGGAGGATTTTTTTCCCGAAAAAGAGACGGGAACAGAAGGTGGTGGACATACCTCAAAAAGATCTTCGGGGGTTTGGACGAGTACAGCACCTTCTTTAATTAATTGATTGCTTCCTTGACAGCGCGGATCAAGAGGACTTCCAGGAATTGCAAAAACCTCTCGTCCTTGCTCGCCAGCATAGTGTGCTGTTACTAAAGATCCCGATCTCACCGCTGCTTCTACAATTAACGTTCCTTTAGATAGGCCCGAAATTAATCGATTCCGCCTTGGGAATAACGCCGCATAAGGGGCTTGACCAAGAGGGGACTCTGATAAAATTAGACCCTCTCTCTTAATCTCTTGATAAAGCAAATGGTTTTCGGGAGGATAAACCTGGTCAATTCCGCCCGCTAAAACAGCAATTGTACCTGTTTTAAGTGCGGCTCTGTGAGCGTGCGTATCGATTCCACGAGCAAGGCCCGAGACAATCCCAAACCCCTGTTCTCCTAAGGATTGAGAAAAAATTTCTGTCAGCTTTTTACCAATGGCAGAGGCATTTCGAGCCCCTACAATTGCTATATGGGGTCTTTTGAGAAGAGATAAATCTCCCATAACACTAATCAAAGGAGGTGGATCAGGAATTTGTCTTAAGAGCTCAGGATACAGAGGTTCAGGATAGGCGATCAAATAAGCCCCTATGTTGGCGTATGTCTCATACTCGCGAATCACATCGGAAAAAGAGGGAATCACGGGAAAAGAACCCCTCCGAGAAAAACCCCGGAGAGCTTCAGGAAGCATTTTGAGAGCCTCTTGCGCTTTTCCAAAACGTCTTAAGAGACTATAAAAAGTCACTGGACCTACATTTGTACAACGGATCAATCTTAACCAATGAATTTTTTCCGACTCATCAAAGGGCATCAGAGGCGTTGTGAAAAGATTTTTTTGAGAAAGTTTCTTAAGAGCCATAATGGGATACCCCTAAGGAAGGCTCCTTCCCCTTCATTAAGCGCTTCATATTTTCACGATGAGTCCACAGCAATAAAAGGCTGATCATTCCAATCCCTGTTGCGCTGAGGATTCCTTCTCTCCAGGCAAAAAGAAAGGGAGCGCCAAAGGCGACCAAAAGAGACGCTAAAGAAACATAACGGGTTACCCAAAGAACCCATCCCCAAAAAAATAATAGGATACAAGCGGTGGGCCATGAAAGAGCCAAGAGAACCCCCAAAGCAGAAGCGATTCCCTTTCCTCCTTTAAAGCCAAGAAAAACAGGGAACACATGACCTAAAATTCCAAAAAAACCTATAAGAGTCATGAAGGGAACCTCCATTCTTAAAGCAAGCAGCAGAGGAATCAGTGTTTTTAGCATGTCCAAAAAAACCGTTAAAAAAGCCGCCGTCTTTCCGGAAAACCGAAGCACGTTTGTCGCACCACTGCTTCCAGATCCATGGGCACGGATATCTTTTGGTCCTCCAAATATTTGACTGATCCAGAAACCAAAGGGCATACTGCCACAAAGATATGCGAAAAAACAAAACAGGCATAAAAGGAAGAGGGGTTGGGGAAAATCATTCATTAAAGAAAAATTTCTTGATGAAAGGTCATTGAAGGGTAGATTTTTTTATTTAAAAATACGACTTCATAAAAACCATATTTATTTGTTTGTGACAAGAAAATTAGACAACATCTCTTGCACGGATGTCTTTTCCAAAATAAAATTTCTTTCCCTTCCATAACAAAAGAGGTAGCGTTAAATATCATTTGTTAGCTGAGAGGAAAGAGAATTTACAATGCGCGCTTTTGCTCGTCCCTTTAATCAGGTCCGTCCAATTTCTTTGGACCCTTATTTTTCAAAACATCCCGAAGGATCGTGTCTTGCCTCCTTTGGAGATACACGTGTTTTATGCACAGCGTCGGTGGAAGAACGGGTACCTCATTTTATGAAAAACACAGGTACTGGTTGGATTACAGCAGAATATGGAATGTTACCTCGATCGACCCATACACGCACAGATCGTGAAGCGTCTCGCGGAAAACAGTCAGGACGAACCCATGAAATCCAAAGGCTCATTGGCCGGTCTTTACGGGCCGTAACGGATTTAGCAGCTCTTGGGGAACGCCAAATCCGTATTGACTGTGATGTGTTACAAGCCGATGGTGGAACTCGCACAACAGCCATTACGGGGGCCTACGTCGCTCTCCATTTTGCGCTACTCAAGTTAAAAGAGAAGCAATTGATCCGCG
>CAZGKG010000007.1:0-22599 GCA_964525615.1 uncultured Rickettsiales bacterium
AAGCGCAAGAAAGAGCAAAAGCAGCCGCCGCGGAAAGCTCTGCCGCTTAACCTTTGGTGGCATCTTCGTCTCGGTATCTCTGTGTTGGAAAAATTATGTCCCCCCAAGGCTTACAGGGTGCTTTGCGAATTTTAAGTTATATGGAGGACCCAAAAGCTCTTTTGAGTTTTCCTTCCTTTTTGGACAAAAAAGGAAATTCCCTTTTAAATGTGACCCAAATTCTTTTCGATGAATCTCCCCGTGTTTTTGTGATAAAGGCAGAAGGGGTGTTGGATCGGACAATGGCCGAGTCATTAAAGGGAGAATCTCTGTATGTATTGAAAAGCCAGCTTCCTCCTTTAGAAAAAGGATCCTTTTATCATGCCGATTTACTTCAATTGTCCGTTTTAAAAGAGGATGGAACACTTTTAGGAAAAATTATTGCTGTTGATGATTTTGGGGCGGGAGATCTTCTTGAGGTTCTTCCTCAAGATTCCCTTTGTCCGTCCTTTTGGATTCCTTTCCGTGATCCCTTTGTGCCTCAAATTGATTTGGAAAAAGGATATGTGCGCGTGTGTGATCAGGCGATCATGGCCTTTATCTCTCATGATGATTCGACAAAAAAAGATTCTCGTGAATGAGTCCTTCACTTTTATCTCCTTTTTCTGTTACGGTCGTGACTCTTTTTCCTCAGATGTTTCCTGGTCCCTTAGGGGCTGCTCTTTTAGGTGAGGCTTTAGACCGTGGCCTTTGGGAGCTGAACACGGTTAATATTCGAGATTTCGCCTCAGATGCTTACCGTTCCGTTGATGATGAAGCGTTTGGTGGAGGGCCAGGGATGGTTTTACGGCCTGATGTTGTAGGAAGCGCGATTGATGAGGCTCTTTCAGGACTTGTGGCTCCTCGTGTGATCTCTTTGACGCCTCGGGGTGTTCCTCTTCAGCAAGATCATTTGCAAACCTGGGCGCAAGAGCGTCGGCCTCTTGTTTTTTTGTGTGGTCGTTATGAAGGCATCGATCAGCGCGTGTCAGATTTTTTTGGATGTGATGAGATCAGTTTGGGGGATTTTGTCCTGATGGGCGGAGAGGTGGCAGCGATGGTCGCCATTGAGGGGTGTGTAAGGCTTTTGGAAGGTGTTTTAGGGAATCAAAGTTCGTTGGCAACCGAAAGTTTCGCGTGTCCCTTGCTCGAATATCCCCAGTACACCCGCCCCCGTCTTTGGCGAGGATGGGAGGTTCCGCCTGTTCTACTTTCAGGCCATCATGCTAAAATCCATGCCTGGCGCCAAGAGGAAGCGGAAACACTTACCCAAAAAAGACGTCCTGACTTATGGGCTCGTTTTAAAAAGGAGAAATCCTAAAGATTTCATGGAGATTGGCTCAATGAATTTTCAAGAAGTTTAGCTAAAAAGTCATTCGATCGATCACAGAGAAAACCTTCCCATCCCTTTTTTCATTCAAAAACTTTTAGGATAGGTATTGATGGATTTCAAGAGGGGTCCTCTTTGAGTTGTTTTGTCCAAAGATTTGCATAAAACCCCCCTTGCTCTAGAAGGGTTTTATGGGTTCCTACTTCCTTAATGCTTCCTTTTTCCATGACTAAAATAGAGTCAGCATCGGTAATGGTGGAGAGACGGTGGGCGACAATTAAAGTGGTATGCCCCCTTGAGAGGGTTTTTAAATTGTCTTGAATTGATTGTTCCGTCTGGGTGTCGAGGGAGGAAGTGGCCTCATCGAAAACAAAAATAGGTGGTTTTTTTAAAAAAGCTCTCGCAAGCGCTAGCCGCTGCTTTTCCCCCCCTGAAATTTTGAGTCCTCGCTCTCCGACGATCGTGTCATATTTTTCAGGAAGCTGCTTGATAAAACTTTCTACTTCTGCATGACGGGCTGCTTCATATATCTCTTCTGATGAGGCCTCCAAGTTTCCATAAGCAATATTATAAAAAATACTGTCATTAAAAAGAGGAGTGTCTTGCGGGACAATGGCGATTGCTTCTCTGAGGCTAGATTGTGTGACGGTTCTGATATCTTGTCCGTCAATGAGGATACTGCCTGTATCAGGATCAAAGAAACGGAATAACAAAGACACGAGGGTCGACTTTCCTGCGCCGCTGGGGCCTACAATAGCAATGGTTTGGCGAGGGGACAATTTAAAGGAGATGTTGTTCAAAATAGGGCGTTCAGCATGATAGCCGAAGGTCACATTTCGAAACTCAATTGCGCCTTCAGAAACTTTTAGTAAGGAGGCTCCAGGTGCGTCTTTAATATCTTGGGGGGTATGCAGAAGATTAAACAGACCATCCATATCGGTAAGTGCTTGTTTTGTTTCTCTAATAGAAAATCCCAAGATGTGTAGTGGGATGTAGACTTGGAGTAAAAAAGTGGAAATTAAAACAAAATCACCCACCGTCATTTTTCCTGACAGGATTTCAAATGAAGCAAGACTGCTAATAATAATTGTGCCTAAAGCTAAAACAAAGGCTTGTGCTAGATTTAACCCACAAAGACTGTATTTGTTCAGCTCTGCCCTCTTTTGATAGATCTTGAGAAATTCGTCATAACGATTTCCTTCTACCTTCTCGTTGGAAAAGTATTTAACGGTGGCATAGTTAATGAGGCTGTCAACAGCGCGCGCGCCTCCTGCGTTACTGGCCCCGATCAAAGACTGCATCATAGGAAGGCGCCACTGGGATATTTTATAGGTCACGTAGATATAGCCCAAAAGTGTTGCAAGCAAAATAAGACTAAAAATCAGGTGAAAAAAAACCTATAATTGTGATTACAAGGACAAGTTCTAGAAGAGTGGGGCAAAGATTAAAAACAAAGAAACGAAAAAAGGTCTCAATCGCCCGTCCCCCCCGTTCTAGAGTTTGCGTAATCGCCCCTGTGCTTCTATCTAAGTGAAAACGCAAACTTAAGGTGTGAAGATGATTAAAAACATCCTTTGTTAGCTGGCGGATTGCCCTTTGCTCTACCGGGATAAAAAGTGCGTCCCGTGATTCAGAAAAAACTGTACTTAAAAATCGAGCGCCCCCATACCCTAAAAGGATCGGGATCAGCCCCGTAGGTGTTGCGTGACCGGTTTCAAATTGATTGACAAGAGCCCGGTAAAAAAAGGGGACGGAAAGAAGCATGAGCTTGCTCATGACAAGACAAATCAGGGAGAGAAAAATTCTCAAAGGGGCTTGAGGCGAGGCCTTCCATAAAAAAGGTAATAAGAACCGCACGGAACGGAAGGAAGTTTTCATGACCTCGCCCTATCAGTTTTAAAAGAAGAGAAAGCTCTTTTTTTAAGGGGAAAAAAGCGTTTCATTTTTTATGCCAATAACTGTAAATAGAGGGTAAATTAAGACCATTTAGCTCTGGATGGGATAAATAGTTCCAATAGGCGATCCGCTCTTCATTTTTATTATAGAGAGGCCGCATGTAGTATCCTTGGCGCAAGAGACGATCTAAAATCCGCATCACCGTAATGAGGGTGTTTTGATCTGAAGAAGACGTCAGAAGATCGCAGACTTTATCGATTGCAGGAGAGTTCACTCCTGCATAGTTTCGGGAAGCTACTTGAGAAAAAGAAGAAAGCCAATAAAGTTTTTGTTCGCCTCCCGGGGAGAGACTTGTCCCAAAGGTATGTAAGATCATGTCAAACTCTCTCGCGTCAACACGTTTTTGGTATTGAGCGCTATCGACCGTCTGAATGAGAAGTTTTATCCCTGCCTTTGCAAGAGTTCTTTGGTAACTTAGCGCTAGCTTTTCATTTTTTGGATCACTTAAAAGAATTTGGCACACAAGGGGATCCCCCGCAGCGTTTATCCATTGTCCCTCCTGAAAGCGCCACCCCGCTTCTTTTAGCAGGTTATGTGCTTTTTCAATTTGTCCTCTGATGGAGCCAGAGCCATCTGTTTGTGGCCAAACAACAAGATTTTTCCAAGAATCAGAAGAAAGGCCAGGAAGGCTTTTTAAAAGGGCGACTTCTTCAGCCGTGATTTGTTCTTGAGCAGCAAAAACTGTATCTCCAAAAAAACTGTCCGTTCGAAGGAGGGAATGATCAAAAAGATTTTTATTCATCCATTCAAGATCAATCAAAAGACTCAAAGCATGACGTGTGAGTGGATTTTTAAAAATGCTGCGTGCAGTATTGAAGACAAGAGTCGTCACAATCGAGGCATTTCGAAAGGTCATTTTTTCCTTTAGGACGCGACCGTCTTTTGCTGCAGGGAAAGTGTATTCATTTGCCCAACGTCCAGGATTTGTTTCTGTCCAATGGTCGATCGTTCCTGCTTTAAAGGCTTCAAATCCGACTGTATCTGTGCCGAAATACTCGTATATAATCGTATCAAAATTGAAAAGACCCTTCAAAGAGGGTAGATCTTTCCCCCAATAATCCTTTACTCGTTCATAGGTGATCATTTGGCTTGGGTTAACATTTGTGACCCGATAGGGGCCGCTTCCCATCAGAGGTTCAAGTCCTGTCTTAGAAAAATCCTTCCCCCTCAAAGCCTTTTTCGAAAGCACAGGCATCCCTGCTATAATTAAAGGAAGTTCTTGATCGTAGGTCCCTTCTTCTGTGGGGTGGAAGAGAAATTCCACTCTGAGACGATCTAAAGCTTTCACACTTTTTATTTTTTTGGAAAGCATTTTCCGTGCAGGAGAACCATGTTTTTCAAGAATTTGAAAGGTAAAGACAACGTCTTCTGCCTCTACTGGGTTCCCATCGTGAAAGCGAGCTCTTTCGTCAATATAAAAAGTTATACGATCTTTTTTAAGGGATAGGGAAACACTTTTTGCAAGGCGAGGATACATCGAAAAAGGCTCGTCAGGAGATTTTTCCATCAATGTGTCAAAGATCAAATAATTATAAATCCCTAAGCCTTTTGCGCAAATACTATTGGGCAAAAAGGGATTCAGGGTATCAAAAACACTTCCAATGACAGGAATGCGAATGGTCCCGCCTTTTGGGGCTTTTGGATTATAACAACTAAAATGGGTAAAATCAGGGGGATATTTCGGTTGACCTCTGACACTGACTGCGTGCTTCGTTTCTTCTGGTAAAGAGGGGCTTTTTGCTTCTTTTTGAGAGCTGTTCTGTTCCGCTACAGATTCGGGGGAGAATTCGGTGTTTTTGGGAGAAACCTCTTGTGATAGAGTTTCTGAAAGAGCAGGATCCATGACAACAAAAAAAACTAAAAAGTAAGCAAAAAAAAGCATAAAAATCGATCCTTTTTGTTGACGGAAGATCTTAAATATATCAGTTTCAGCATGAATTGCACGGTTTTTTTGTGATGCGCTCGCCCTTTTCTGATCATTATTAAAATAAAAAGACAAACCATAACAACGTGAGGATTCAGTGCAAGATTTATTTTCTGGACGCTTTGGTCGTTACAAGGATAGTGCCTTGACCCTTGGGGGTCTTTTGGGCCGCTTACTTTTTGACAAGTGGGGTGTCTCGATTAATCATGAGCGTTATGCGGGTCTTTTGACAGAGGCTTTAGGGCAGTTGAAGGGGCCTACAATGAAAATAGGCCAAATCTTGGCGACTGTCCCCGATATGTTACCTGCCGAATACGCAGAGGCTTTTTTAAGTTTACAGTCCAACGCGCCGCCCATGGGATGGCTCTTTGTGAAACGTCGGATGCGGTCAGAATTAGGAGAATCTTGGGAGGATTTTTTTGAGACTTTTTCCAAAGAAGCCAATTTTGCTGCCTCTTTAGGCCAGGTTCATCGTGCCACTCTTAAAACAGGCGAGGTTCTGGCTTGCAA
Organism: uncultured Rickettsiales bacterium; assembly: GCA_964525615.1. Taxonomy (GTDB): domain Bacteria; phylum Pseudomonadota; class Alphaproteobacteria; order Holosporales; family CAZGKG01; genus CAZGKG01. Next base: position 5,739 of record CAZGKG010000007.1, read on the forward strand.
GCTTCAGTATCCTCAGATGGAAGAGGTTGTTGAGACTGATCTCAGACAGTTAGCATTGTTTTGTAAAGTTTATGAAAAGGCGTTTGGGGGTGTGATGACGGCCTCCTTGCAAGAGGAAATTAAAGCACGTCTTCAAGAGGAATTGGATTATCACCAGGAGGCCCAGCATTTAAAGTGGTTTCAAAAGGCGTTAGAGGGAGAAGGGGCCGTACAAGTACCGAATTTTTTTCCATCTCTTTCGACAAAACGTCTTTTAACCCTGTCTTGGCTGGAGGGACATCCCTTTCGCTGGCTTGAATCCCAAGATTTAGCCTTAAGGGAGTTTTATGCGCCTGTTCTCTTTAGAGCATGGTATAAACCTTTGTATCATTTTGGTCTTCTTCATGGGGATCCTCATTTGGGCAACTACACTGTAGATCCCCTCGGCGGTAAGCTGAACTTATTAGATTTTGGGTGCGTGCGGCTTTTTCCTGCTTTTGTGGTTGAAGGCATCTTACAGCTTTATCGTGCATTGCAATCGGGATCCCTTAAAGAGGCGGCTTCTGCCTATGAAGCTTTAGGCTTTGAAGAGCTAGACCATGAGATGATTGAGGCTTTAAATCTATGGGCGCGTTTTCTTTATGGCCCTCTTTTAGAGGATCGGGTGCGTCCTCTGGAAGAAACTTTTTCAGGCGAGCCTGGTAAAGCGGTTGCGGGACAGGTCCACGAAATTTTAAGAAAAAAAGGGGGGATCAAACCGCCTCGATTTTTTGTTTTTCTCGATCGAGCGGCTGTGGGGATTGGATCTGCTTTGATTCGTTTAAGAGTGAGCCTGAATTGGCACAAGCTTTTTGAAGAGTTGATTGAAGGATTCTCTCCGGACGAAGTGGCCTCTCGCCAGAAGGCTCTTACAGAGGCGCCAAATGTTTCTCAATAAAAAAGCGTGTCAATTTTAGGCTATTTGCTAAATCTTCAGGTGATGGCAGAGGGTTGGGAATATCTGTTTTTCTTTTTCTTAGAAAAGCAGGTAGTTCCAAGAGTTGGTTGAGATAAGGTTGTGCCGCGTTAAAAGATACGGCCCGTCCTGATTTCGGAGACACATGGGTCAGATTTTCACTCTCTCCTGTCAATACACATGTAGAGAGATCCAGTCCATATCCAAGGCTTTCTAAAAGATAGACTTCAAAGTAAGCTTGAGCAAAATCAGCCTGTTCTGTGGGCACCGCGTTCAGAAAATCGAGAAGTTCTTTCAAAAGTCCTGGGTAGGGATGATTTTCAGGAAGCACCCGCATGAGAAGTGCACAAACTTGTTGTAATTGTCTCAGAGCTGCAGGTTTTTCAAAACTGAAAAACACATAAGGAGAAGGCAGGAACTCAAGATCAAAACGCCCTAAATGAGTGTCGAGGCGTCCCTTCCATACTAAGGAAAGATGACTACCTATTTGGACGGAAGGGCTTGTGCGACCTTTGTAAGTCATACCTTTTTGATAGCCACGCTTATCGGTTAAAACATGGAGCAGAAGGTTTTTTTCACCATAAGGTTTTGCTCCTAGTAAAATTCCTTCATCGTGCCATTCGATCAATGGGGCTCGCTCCTAAAGCCAAGTCCCATTAAGGTGTAGAATGAAGATTTCTCCATCCAGTCGGGTGTCACTTTTACGTGCAGGAACAGGTGAACGGGCTTTTCGATGATTTCTGAAAGTTCTTGGCGCGCAATCATGTTCATTTTTTTTATTTGCTGGCCTTGATGGCCAATGATAATCGCCTTTTGGCTTTCTTTCATGACATGAATTACTTGGGAAATTTTGATGCTCTCGTTTCGGAATACTTCCCAGTTTTCAGTTTCAACATAGAGAACATAAGGCAATTCTTGATGGAGAAAACGAAATAGTACTTCCCGAGTGATCTCGGCTGCGAACATTCGTTGGGGGGCTGTGGTGATTTGATCCTCAGGAAAAAGCCAGGGGCCTTCGGGCATCGCTTGGGAAAGGGCCTTTAATAAATCATCAGCCCCGTCACGGTTGAGGGCTGAAAGCATGAAAACTTGTGTCACAAAAGAAAAATCTTGAAAGTAACGAGCCCATGGTAAGAGATTTTCTCGTTTTATCTGATCGATCTTATTCAAAACAACCCAAATTGGTTTTTGGAGGCTCTGAAGCTTGTCTAAAATGCGCTGTTGTCCCTCAGGAGTGCCATAGGTCACATCCACCACAAGTACTGTTAAATCACTTTCTTGAGGAGCGCCAAGAGCAGCGCTGACCATGGCTTTTTCAAGACGTACTTTTGGTTGAGACAAAATGCCCGGGGTGTCCATTAAAACAATCTGGGACTCGCCATTAAGGGCAATCCCCATAATACGATTGCGTGTTGTTTGAACCTTATGGGAGACAATTGTGACCTTTTGCCCCACAAGGGTGTTCACAAGGGTGGATTTCCCTGCATTCGGGAATCCCACGACGGCCACTAGTCCACATCGTTTTTGAGCAGGATTTTTGGTAAGCATAAATTTCCTTTGCCTGGCGTCACATCTTCCAGAGACTATTTTGTTAAAAGCTCTAATTTTTTTAGGCGACCACTATGCCGTCCTTCTTCAAATCCTGTCATGATAAATTCCATCAAACAAGCCCTTGCCATTTTAGGTCCAATGAGACCTTCTCCCAATACAAGGATATTCGCATCATTATGTTGACGTGCTAACTGTGCACTTAAGGTTTCATGGCATAAGGCGGCACGTATACCTGGAAAACGATTCGCGGCCATACTCATGCCCAACCCGCTAGAGCATATTAGAACGCCACAAAAACGTTCTCCCTTTTGGACGGCTTGAGCTACAGAAGCTGCAAAATCTGGATAGTCCACAGGGACGTGCTCTTGAAAAGGACCGCAATCCTCGTAAATCCACCCATTTTCATGAATTGTTTTGATGAGAACGTCCTTCAGGCGGAATCCTGCATGATCTGATCCCAAAAGAATTTTCTTAAATAACATGATCTCATGCCTCAACCATCAATTAATACAGACTTTATCTATGAAAGCACAAAGTGAGATTCAACCATAAACTTGTACGCCCATTTTATTGAAATCTCAATCTTTTTTGATGAATGTACGCTTTCATAACAAGTCAGACTCTGATTGGTCAAAGAGGCCTCAAAAAAGTTTAGAAAAATGTGGTGAGTGTAGTGCTCTCTACGAGCTTTTTTCCAATTTACTTATAACAAGGCTTTCACCGGCTTAAAGCTGATGCGGTGATAAGGAGAGGGACCATGGCGCTGAAGCGCTTCTTGGTGAGGGCGTGTGCCGTATCCTTTGTTTCTTTCCCAAGCATACATTGGGTAGATTGTTGCTAGTTGCTCCATCAGACGATCCCGGGTCACCTTTGCCAGAAGGGAGGCTGTGGCAATGGAAAGGCTTTGCTGGTCTCCCTTGACAAGCGGAACAATCGTCATTCCTTCTACTTGAAGGCCTCCTGTGCCATCTAGAAGAATCGTCTTGGGGGTTTTGGGTAAGGCTTTTAAGGCGCGCTTCATAGCCAAAAAATTTGCTTGACGAATGTTTAAGGAGTCAATTTCCTGAGAGGATGATTGTCCTATGCCCCAAAGAAGAGGGAGGTCTTGGGAGGGACTGTTTTTGAGGGATTCAATTTCTTTCACAATCCTCTCTCTTTTTTCAGGAGAAAGACGTTTAGAATCGTCGATCAGTTTCACGAAGGGAAGAGATAAAAAGGCGGGAAATAAAATAACAGCCGCAGCCACTACAGGTCCAGCCCAGGGGCCACATCCTGCCTCGTCGATTCCAGCTGTATCTCCAAACCCATACTCTTGCTCAAACTTTGTATGGAGAGATCCTTTAAAGACCTGTGGATCCAAAGCCGCCTTCTCCGCGTGTGGTTGCAATCGGAAGTTCTTTCACGACATCAAAAGTCACTTTTACGATGGGAGCGAACACCATTTGGGCAATCCTCATGCCCCTTGTTAGGGTGATGGGCTCTTTGCTGTGGTTCATGAGAATGACTTGTACTTCTCCTCGATAATCTTGGTCGATGGTTCCTGGGCTATTCAGAACCACAAGTTTTTGTTTAAGGGCGAGTCCTGATCGGCTTCGGATTTGGGCTTCATAGCCTTCTGGTACGGCAATTGAAAAGCCAGTTGGGATTAAAACTCGCTCTCCAGGATTAAGGATTACAGTATCTGAAAGGGCGGCACATAAGTCGACACCAACGCTTCCGGCGGTGGCATAGGTGGGTAAATCTAACCCCTCACTGTGGGGAAATCTTTCAAAAAGTATTTTGATCACAGTTTTTTCCTTATATGTTTTTAATGAATAAAATGCCACCCTACACGACAGGATTCCTGTCCTGCAAGAAGCCATAGGCATAAGCAAGTATTTCAATAGGATGGGTAAAGGAATGGGGAAAAGTGTCTCCTTTTAAAAGATCTATTCCTTGCTGAATATGGGTGGCCGCAAGGGGGCATTCAGAAACACAATGGCCCTTGGAACTTTCTTCTGCCTGACGGGCCACAGGGCGTCCTACCTTGAGGGCTACATCAAAATTCTTCTTGTAAATTCCCCAAGAGCCTCCGTGTCCAGAACATCTTTCAATGACCTGAAGGGGGGTGCTGGGAATGAGTTGCAGGAGCTCGGCCCCCTTGCGTCCTTGATTTTGGGCCCGCGCGTGACAGGCCAGATGAATCGTCACTCCTTCGGGAAGGGGCCTCAGCCCAGGAGCTAATCCTTTTGTTTGAGCCAGGAAAATGATGTACTCAGAAAGATCCATTGTATGGTTTGCTAATTTTTTAATCACGGGATCTTCGGGCCATAGGAGAGGCCATTCCATCTTCATCATCAAGCTGCAAGAGGGGACAAGAGGCACCACCCGATACCCCTCTTCAATCCAAGGTATGAGAATTTGGGCAATTTTTTGTGCTTTTTTCGCAACAGAAGGGATGTTTCCCTGTTCCCATTGGGGCATGCCGCAGCATTCTGGATAAATCACTTCCGTTTTAACCCCATTGTGGGCCAAGACTTGAAGAGTTGCCTCCCCAATATTTGGGTTGTTGTAGTTTACAAAACAAGTTGCATAAATGAGAATTTTTTCCCCAAAAGCGGGTGCGTTTTAATTGAGAGGTGGTGGGGTTTGAGCGCGTTTTAAGAAGGTTTCTTGATGGAATTGGGGCAGTGCTGCGCGGCGGTCGATGCCGGTAACTTTTTCTAATAAAGGACGTGTGATGGGCTTATTGGTTTGGGTTGCCCAATTCACGATAGGGGCGATCGGCGAGGCCAGTTTTGCATTACGGTCCGTGGACGCAATTTGGTCTTGAATCCAAGAGTTTTTACCCTGAGCCCGTTCAACCGCTCGTGCCCTTAACATCAAGTGGGGGAAGTCAATGTTAAAGGAATGGGGGGGGACGTAGGGGCACTTTGTCATAAAGCACATATCACATAGGGTACAGGCCTCCACAACGGAGGAAAATTTTTCAGAAGGAACGCTGTCGAGCTCGCCTGTTTCTGAGGCGTCTATCAGCTCAAAAAGCCGTGGAAAACTATCGCATAAGTTAAAACAACGACGGCATCCGTGACAAATATCAAAAACCCGTTCCATTTCTTTTAGAAGGGATTCTTCATTTAAAAAATCAGGCGTATTCCACTCAATCGGATGGCGGGTGGGCGCTTTAAGACTTTCTTCTTTCAAGGAGGCAGTTCCTTTTCGATGGCTTATCTCAATGAAATCTTACACCTATATTAAAGAATCGTCATCTTTATCCTGAGGATGGTTGTTGATTTTTCTCTTTAAAATTTTGTAAGGTAAAGAAAAGAGAAAATCCTTTACAACAAATTTAAGAGCATGTTAAAAGATTAGCACTCTCACTTGGTGAGTGATAAAGTTTGGATGTCGTCAAACGGGAGAAATAAAAACGATGAATAGCGTAAAGAATTTTAAGCCGCTTTATGACCGTATTTTGGTGAAACGGGTTGAAGCTGAGGAAAAGACGGCTGCAGGAATCATTATTCCTGACACTGCCAAGGAAAAACCTATGGAAGGGGAAGTCATTGCCGTTGGTCCCGGGGCTCGTACCGAGCAAGGACAGACGTTGCCTCTTTCCGTAAAGGCTGGAGATCGGGTTCTCTTCGGGAAGTGGTCCGGAAGTGAGGTTAAGTTTGGTGCTGATGAGTATATCATCATGAAAGAATCCGACATTATGGGTATTTTGGGCTAATTAGAGAAATTTGAAGGAGAACAGGAATGGCTGCGAAAGACGTCAAATTTGGAGTCGAAGCGCGCGATAGAATCGCCAAGGGTGTCGATATTTTAGCTGATGCTGTAAAGGTAACATTGGGGCCTAAGGGGCGTCATGTGGTGTTACAAAAATCTTTTGGAGCCCCTCGGGTGACAAAAGATGGTGTGACCGTTGCACGGGACATCGAGCTACCCGATTCTTTTGAAAACATGGGTGCTCAGATGGTGCGAGAGGTTGCATCTAAGACAGCGGATGTTGGGGGTGATGGTACCACAACAGCAACTGTTTTAGCTCAGGCAATTGTGCGGGAAGGAATTAAAGCTGTTGCAGCGGGTATGAATCCCATGGATCTCAAAAGAGGGATTGATACAGCTGTTGAGGCGATCGCTCTTGAGCTTGATAAAAACAAGGTCACCATTAAGGGGAATTTTGAAAAAATAGCTCAAGTGGGAACGATTTCCGCCAATGGTGAAAAGGAAATTGGTGACATGATCGCTGAAGCCATGAAGCGGGTTGGTGATGAAGGTGTGATCACCGTTGAGGAAGCCAAATCCTTAAAAACTGAGCTTGAAGTGGTAGAAGGGATGCAGTTTGATCGTGGGTATGTTTCCCCTTATTTCGTAACCAATACAGAAAAAATGGTTTGCGAGATGGAAAATCCTTTAATTTTGATCCACGAAAAGAAATTAAGTACGATTCAACCTCTTCTGCCCGTTTTAGAGGCGGTGGTTCAGACGGGTCGTCCCCTCTTGATTATTGCAGAGGATATTGAGGGTGAAGCGTTGGCGACCTTGGTGGTCAACAAAATTCGCGCTGGCTTAAAAATTGGTGCGGTTAAAGCGCCCGGTTTTGGTGATCGCCGGAAGGCGATGCTTGAGGACATTGCAGTTTTGACCAACGCCCAAGTCATTTCAGAAGAAATGGGTACAAAGCTTGAGAAAGTGACCATTGAGATGTTAGGTCAGGCCAAAAAAATCCTGATTAACAAAGATGAAACCACCATCATTGAAGGTGGAAATGGTCGAACCAAAACTGCGATCGAGGCGCGTTGCAACCAAATTCGTGTTCAGATTGAAGACACAACATCTGATTATGATCGCGAAAAGCTTCAAGAGCGTCTTGCGAAGTTGGCAGGCGGTGTTGCTGTGATCCGTGTTGGCGGGGCAACAGAAGTGGAAGTGAAAGAGCGTAAAGATCGTGTAGACGATGCTGTGCATGCCACAAAAGCAGCTGTTGAAGAAGGGATCGTTGCTGGTGGTGGAACAGCCTTGTTGTTTACTGTTCAGGCTCTTGAAGGATTAAAGGCTTTTAACGACGATCAACGGGTGGGGATTGATATCATCCGTAGAGCTGTTCAGGCGCCTTGTCGTCAGATTGCCTCTAACTCAGGCAAAGACGGGTCTATCATTGTGAATAAGATCTCTGAAAGCAAAGACAAGAACTTTGGCTATGATGCTCAAAGCGATCAATATGGCGACATGTTGAAGATGGGCATTATTGATCCAAAGAAAGTGGTACGTTTGGCCCTTCAGAATGCCGCATCAGTTGCAAGCTTGATCATTACGACTGAAGCCATGGTAGCGGATCGTCCAGAAAAGAACCCAGCGCCTGCCATGGGCCATGGGGGTGGTATGGGCGGCATGGGTGGCATGGATTTCTAAAATCCGGCCCTTGTGCTTTGTGATGAAGGCTGTATCTCTTTGGGATACAGCCTTTTTTTATTTCGAGCCAAACGTTTCTTCTAAAAGATGCTTTTGAAAATTTTCTTGCATTTTTGATTTAACATAAGCTTGTTGAAAACGGCTTGATTTTTTTTGTATGTCTTGTCTTTTTTGATCGATCGTCTTTTGAACCCTTAAGATGTCAGAGAGGTTATCATCAATAATTTTCTTAAGGCCACGATTTGTTTCTGTAAAATTTCTTTCGTATTTATCAAAAAAATTCAAAAAGGTATTTGAAAATCCTGGAACAATCGTGAGGGTTGTCTCGAGGGATTGGCCACTGTTCATCAAATCTCTTACTGTGTCGTCATAGAAGAGAAAGAGACTTTCTAAAGGATGTCCTTGAGGGCCTCTCAGGGATTTCCCCTGAATCCTGCATCTAATTTCGGTGGCATCATAAGGGCTTTTAAGGAAAAAAAAATCTTGACCCTCTTGGGTGAGGAGCCGTAAAGAAATGCATCCTTCAAAATTTGATGGAACGCTGATGATTCCTATGTTTTCCCCATCCAAAAAAGAGGATTGCATAAAAAATTCGCGACAGGTTTCAGGAGCGCCCATTGCTTTTTTAAAATTGATAGGATTAAACACAGCACCCCCTTGAAAAATTTCCACTCCAAAAATATCTGGAGTGTTTTGTTGCCCCTGAGGACCTTGAGGACCAAAACCTTTTCGAAAGATAGAAAGAATCTCTTGGTCCATTTGTTTTAGGAAGGAAAATTCTTTTAAAAGTCCCTCGGTTTTGGGGTCAGAGGGCGAATGAAAAAGAATTAATTGATGTAACTCGCGTAATTTTTCACAAAAATGCTCCAAGGTCTTTTCAATTTCCTTTTCAGGAATTTCCACACGAATATTTAAAAAATTCTCTTGAGAGGTGGGGGTTCTTCTAAGAATTTCTAGCTTCATTCCTGGAATCACATCTGAGAGTACAACAGATGGACGTCGTATTTCGGTACCATCTAATACGATAATAGACTCTTCTAGAGAGGCCACATCTCTTTGAAATCCTAATTTTTCAAGTATTTGTCCCTCTTGATCATCATCAAAAAAAAGACGCGTTTCAGGAGAATGACTTTGAAAAGATAGTTTAAAGAGTCCATCCCTCTCATCCGTTGGGTTTTGAATGATGATATAAGAGGCACTCAAAATTTTTCTTCCAGCTTGATTAATCGCTAAAAGAACACTGGCTAAACTCATCTGGGCTTTGATAGGAATTTTTATATCGTTAATCATAAGGATCCCTTCGGTCCAATCAAGGGAGCTTGATAGACCAGGGGAAGAAATGGGATTGAGTCCTTTGGATTGATTTTGGGGAATTGATCGAATATCTAACGAATAGCTTGTAATAGGAATTCCTGGTGTACACGTGACTTTCAAATAGGGTGCTTCCCCTGCTCCTTGGGGAGAAGCACAGGTAATTGTTGCAATCCGTTGATTCCAGAGGGTTATATTGGGATTTCCCAAAGAGGTCATGTCTTTTTTGATTTCTGAAAAAAGTTCTTCCATTTCTTTGAGAACGACTTGTTTTTTATAAGTATTTTCAATTTTCTCTTTTTTATTGGACCACGTCTCTGTCCACCCTCTGTTCAGGCCATTGGAATACTTTTCAGGATCCAGGTTTAATTGTTTTTGTGCGTCTTTTGGAATTCCGTAATCACTTGGTTTGAGGGTGGTCAGTTCCGGAATATATGGGGGCACAAGAATTGTTCTGAAAGAGGGTTTTTGAGGGGCAGCAGTAACGCTAGAGGTTGAAAACATGAGCAATAATTTTCCTTAAAAGTGACGTTCAAGGGAGGGATTCTCAGGGAGATTTTCCCCCGGAGGGGTTTTTAAACTTTTGATTTAAGGTCATCAGCAAGAAGGATGCCAAAGAAAAAAGAAAAGATTCTGTTTAAGAAACTTGAAAAGGTTTGAGTTTTTTCCAGAAAAGGAGGCTTGCTCCTACACAGACTATCTGAAAAATACCAATTGGCCAAAAAGTGTCAACGTAAATTAAACCAGCAAGCCCAATCCCTAAAGCGACAAGTACTGTTTCAATAACCCCTAAAAGGGCTGCTGAGGTCCCACCTGCTTCGGGAAAGACTTCTAAAGCACAATTGGATGTATTGGAAAAGGCAATGCCCGCACCAAAAGAGTAAAAAGCCATTCCTCCTGTTAAGAGCCAAGGCCAAAGCGGACAATAAACTGCAAAAATAAATAAAAGGGAGGCTCCTGTGAGCGAGCAAAGCAAGCCCATTCCTAAAAGAGAAAACACTTGAATATGCTTCATCGCTTTTCGATTAATATAGGTTCCAATCACATAAGCCAGTACAAGGGTCATCTGAAAATAGCCGTATTTTTCAGGAGAAATTTTTAAATGTTCTATATAATAAAAAGGGCTGATAGAAACATTCACCATAAGTCCTGAAAACATCAGACCTGAAATGGAAGCATAGTACAAAAAACGATCATTCTTCAAAAGAACCCAATAGTTCTTCATGGCCACCCGAAGATCAAGCTTTTGCCTTTTTTCTGGAGGTAGCGTTTCTTTAAAAGTAAATACCAGAAATAAAAGTGCGAGGAAGGCTAAAAATCCAACTGTCCAAAAGATAAAACGCCATCCCAAAAAGAGCGCAATATATCCTCCCATCACGGGTGCAATTCCTGGAACAATCGCAACGATAGCTCCAATGACAGAGATCATCTTAAAGCTTTCTTGAGGGGGATAGATATCCTTAACGATTGACAGACCCAGAATCCATGCAACGCTTGCACCTAATCCTTGAAGGAAACGGAAACAAATCAAGGATTCGATTGTTGTGGAAAGAGCGCATAAAAAAGAAAATAAAGTGAAAAAAAACATGCCCGCGATAAACACTTTTCTTCTACCTAAAGCATCAGAAAGAGGTCCATATACTGGTCCCATCAGGCAAAAAGCAAAAAAGTAAGCACTAATTGTAAACCCTACATGTTCTGTAGAAGTTTTAAAATCCAGGACCAGTCGAGGCATACTGGGGATATAAATATCCGTGGCGCTTTCAACAACGCCTAAAGAAAAAATTAATAAAAAGGCAATCCAACTTCGGGGAAGAATTTTTGTTTTCTTTGAAAGCAACGTTAAAAAAATGTTGCTTCCATAGAAAGAATGATGAGGAGGCACGGTAATTAGTCCTTACGAAAACCTTTTAGGTTTTATCTTATAAAGGCAAGAAGCGTGAATACTCGCCTAAATTGCTAACTTTTCGAACCCCCTGAGAAGTTCAAAAAAGCTTCAAGATAACTCCCAAGCGTTTTTTATTTTTAAGCTTAGGTTAGAGATCCAAATCTTTTGTTCGATCCACAATATTTTTTTTATCGTATTTTAATTATACCTGTATTAACTGACAGGAGCAAAGGGGGAAAAAACATTTCCTGAATTTTCTTTGCTGAGCCACGATCCTGGCAATTGAGAAGAAGCCCCTTTAGAGCCTTTATATCCCGTTGATCCTAGATTTTTAAAGCCCAACGTGATCATAAAAGTGATTCCTGGACGGATATCTTTGTATCGATAATAGGAACGACCCACAAATATCTTGGTATTTAAACATTCATTTTGATAAAGAACTTCTGCACCTTGTGCTAAAAGGCCTGATTCCTTTAATCCTCGAAGTTGGTTTAAGGAGATTGACCAAGAGTTACTCAAGCGAGAGCTCAAGGTCACTCCCAGCTGTTCTAAAGTGCTTTGAGGCGCATCCTTTAGGGAAGAGGATCCAGAAAAATGAGTGTAGGTTATGCCAAGACGCGCTATTGAAGGGCCCAATCCTGCGGAGGCTTCGCTAAAGACGGCCTTCAATCGATCCCGAGATAAACGGATCCGTCCGTCAAGGGTTATCCAGGGATGAGGGTCTGCTTGCAAATGCCCGACATAGTCAGAAAAACCTTTGTAAACACCTGTGTTTTGGGCTAAGGGGTTTGGTTTTGAGAAGCTATAATTTTGTCCTAAAAACAGACGCGTTTTATCGAGAACGTTTATCTGAGGAATAAAAAAAGCACCGTAAGTGAGGCGTGATCCATCATCTATAATGTCGAATCCAGGGAATCGATTGATTTCAAAAAGGTTCGCGTCGTTAAATTCAAACCCTTTGCTATCAATATCAGGAATTTTAGAGGAATATTTAATCTGAGGGGCCCCGATTAACTGGATGATCGGTTCAATAACCGTAACTTTATTAAACAAGGGCCACCGACCTTCAATACCGGCTTGAGGAAAAAAACGTCCTGTATTTCCTCTGAACAAAATTTGGGATGAGGCCATGGGGTCTGTGACGCGTGTGTGATAAAAATCTCCCCGTAATTTCCCAAAAAAATTCAGAATCTGTCCTGAGGAGGTGATATAAGGAAAGTGCCAACTTCCCATCATAATAGCCCTTTGGTATTGACTGCCCTCTTGGCGGTTTAGGGAAACTAAGTTTCCGTCCATCGTCAGATAAGTTCCTTTCCACAAAGGAGCTGTGGTTTGGTGATAAGTGATTAAGGGGGCTAATAACGGGGTGTTTTTTGAGGTGTTGTTCTCTTGAAGCCCCTGATAAAAAATTCCTTCTGTGGAAAAATAGTCTCTTTGGGAAAAACGCTCTACCTTTAAATCTGATTGAAGGAAAGGAGATCCCCAGATGCCTGAGAAGGGCGAAAGCTCTCGAAAGGAGCGAAAATATGTTCTGTTGTTGACGTATTTACCATCCAAAAGCAAACGCCATTTTTTATTAAAATTCACATGTCCTTGTGCGAACAAATGGCCTCTAATGCTTCCGATTTTTTTTGACGGATCTTTTGTATCGTTTTGTTTAAAAGGTTTTGTCCCACAGAGGCTTCCTGTTAAATTTAACTTGGAATGACGCCATTGATGTCGATATGTTGCACCTAAAAGAGCACCCTGTTTTGCCATCACAAAAGGAGTCAAAGTTAAATCGCTGATGTCATTAATGGCCCAATAATAGGGGACCCCTATAGAGGTTCCTAAGACTGTTGAAACCGTAAACGTGGGGGTTAGAAAACCACTAGCGCGTTCTGTGGGAAAGCTGAGATAAGGTGTATAAAAAACCGGTAACTGCAGAAAGTCCATCTGCATGTCTGTTGCTGTGATTCTTTTTTTAAGACGGTCTTGAGTGACTTCTCGTGCTTTGATCTGCCAAAGAGGGGGAGAGTTTTTATTTTTTTCACAGGGATAGCACGGACTGTAAACGCTTTGTAAAAATTTTGTCTTGGTGCCTCCTGCAGAGCGTCTTGCGGTAATGGCTGCGAGTCGACTTTTATCCGCCATCATATAACGAACTTCTTTAAGAATGCCCTCCTTGAGATCGCCTGTTAATTCCACATATTCTGCTAAGAGGACTTCGTCTTTACTGTCTCGAAGACGCACATTGCCCCGAGCAATCAGTAAATTGGCCTTTTGATTATAGAGCACATGATCTGCTTCAAGAACTTTTCCTTCTTGAGAAAATTCGACATGACCTATCGCCTTCCAAACACCCAAATCACGATCATAGCTGATATCATCAGCGTAAAAAACAATCGGGGTTTCGGCAGAAAGAGTTTTTGTGGAATTTCGAAAGTGAGCAGAAAACAATTTTCCGGAATCTGCAAAACAGGTGGATGAAATTACGAAAAAAATCTGCCAAAAACTTTTGATTGTTTTTACAAAAAAACTTTTTTTTAAAAAAGTCGTGATTTTTGTCCCTCCTCTAGAAAAAATAGAAAAACGAGTGCCACCAGAAATGTCAAGACACAAGGAGACCAGGTTGCAAGAATCATCGGGAGATGACGGGCTCCTCCCAAAGCATAGGTGAGGTCACGCGTGAAATATAAAAGGAGAGAGCATACCAAACCTAAAATTAGAAGGGTTAATGTGCCCCCTTGTTTTTGAGACCTCATGCCACAAGCAACAGCAAGAAGAACCATGCCTGCAAACCAAAAAGTCAGTGCCCACAGGCGTTGAAACTCCATTTGATATTTAAAAGGAGACATCCCTGCCTGACTCATCCATTTAATTAAGCTGGGAAGGGACCAAAAGCTAATTAATTGAGGGGGGGGACTTCGATTTTGAAGTTCTTTTAAAGTTAAGGAAAAGGGGAGTGTAAGGGATTCTTGATGGATTGGATGATGATGGGAGGAAAGAATCCAAAGGTTCTTAAGGTTGATCTCTCTTTTTTTTAAGAATCCCTCTGTTGCATGATAAGATTTTTGGAAAACATTAGGGTCTTTAAAACAATAAATAGAAACTTTTTCTAAAATGTGCGTCTTTTCCTGCACGTTTTGAATATGGTAAATGAGAGATTGTCCTTTATGCTTTTTTTTAATCCAGAATCCTGAAGGTAAAATTTTGAAACTAGAACGAGGGTTTTTTTGAAGCAACTGTTGTTCTTTTTTTTGGTAAACTCCATAAAGAGTGACACTCAAAGGCTGTAACACCGTAAGGTTTAAAAGACCGAAAACAAGGGCGATAAAAAAACAAGGTCTTGCGATACGCCAAGAGGATAGACCAAAAGTTCTCAGTACAAGGATTTCGTTGCCCCTATTCAGACGTGAAAGAAACCCGAGAGTGCTTACAAACATCAAAAAGGGCATCACTTGTTCCAAAATATAAGGTGTTTTAAAACACAAAAATCCCATTTTTGTAAAAAAGGGAAGGGATTTTGAGATAGAGGCTTTGCGTTGAAGCTCAAAAAAATCGAAGATAAAAATAATTAGAAAAAAACTAAAAAAGACACCTGAAAACCATCTGATAAAAAGACGACTTAAATAAAAAAACAAATGAAGAGGCATCACTTAAGCCTTTTTGATAAAATCTTTTTTACTTTTTTCCAAGCTCTTATTTCCCGAAATATAAAAATGATCAGGAAAATCAAAGGAAGAAAAACGCATCCTAACCCTAAAATAGCAGAAAAGTCTCCCATCCACCGGGACTGTATCACAAACATAGAGCCCATTTCGATCAAGAAAGCAACAACAACAGCTCCCAACATCGCCTTTTGACGTCCCATACGTGTTTCTGGTGATAACAGTAAAAAAAGTCCTGCTAATAGACCAAAGCAAAGCATATAAAGGGGCATGGTTAATCGTTGGAATCCTTCAGCACGAAATTTTTCAATTTCAGAAGGATCAGGAGACTTGTTTGAGAAAAGTTCGGGCAAAAACATTTCATAAGGTTTACGTGTATGAATGATAGGACTTTTCGGTAAGAGGGAAAGGGAATATTGGGAAAAAGTTAAAAGAGCAGGAGGATGTTTCGTGTTTCCTAAGGTTTGACGATTCCCCTTTAAGAGGATGATCGTAAGCTCTTCTGTTCCTTCTTTGATCAAAGCTTTTTCAGCCATAATGCTGGCGGGTTCTTCAGGGTTGCGGTTATCATAGACCAAAAGACCGTTCACTAAGCCTTCGGAATCATACCGGTCTACATAAACGACGACGGCCCCTAAGGAGGTAAATTCGCCTTCGTGGATCATGGCTTGGGAATATTTTGTTCTAAAAGAGATCTCTCTTTCCCGAAAGTTTTGTAAGGAAAGAGGCATCAAGTAAAGGCTTATGAGGTAGAGTAATAGCGTCCCTCCCGTTCCAATCCAAAAGATAGGCTGCAAGAGAAAGAAAAATGAACATCCCGATGTTTTTAGGATGATCAATTCGTGTTCGGCGGCTGCTTTGTTGTAGAGGAAAAGAACACTCATTAAAAAACTAATCGGCAATGCCAAAAGCAGGAGATCTGGTAAAATCCACAGCATCAAACTTAAAAAAGTAGAAAAGGGAATTCCTTGCAAAAGGATAATAGACATAAACCTGAGAGACTGGGTCAGCCAAATAGCTAATGTTAAAACAAGCGTTACAGAAAGCGTCAAAACAAGTAATTGCCCTGATAGATAACGGATGATTCTCACAAAAAAACTTTTCTTTTAACAACTTTCAGGGAATCATAAGAGAAAAAGAGACAAATCTCAAATTTCTCCCATAGCTGAAAGAGTTTATTTTTTCGGGAGTCCATCTTCAATGGATTTTGAGTCCCCTTTTGATTCAGGGGGTAAAGAATGTTTTGGAGGAGGAGAGACAGTTTTCAGGGACGCCCTTAACTTAAAGTCCCCAAAATTTAAAATAGAGCTCATGGGCAATCCTGTTGCGGTAAGTTCTTGGGACATTTCTGATTCAGGTTGTTCTTCTTGGGCTTTGGGGTGATAAGAAGCCGTAAAGGTAGGGTAAACCCTCATGTGTTGAGGTTTCAAGACAGTGGCACCAGGGGCACGCGAGGTCTCAATAGGGAAGATGATATTATGCCCGCCGCCTACAAAGGTATTTAACAGCAAAACGCCTTCGGGGCATAACCCATTAAAAACCAAAGAGGAAACTAGTCCTCCGTTGCAGCGTATTTTTTCTAGGATCTTACCCATATAAGCTGTGGGGAAGAGGACTTCTCCGTAAAAAGGCTGTGCTAAAAAAGTAGGACTTTGATAAGTGATTTTACCTTCTCGAAGGAGAGGATCGTATACCATTTCTCCTTCAACCTCCTCCTCCAGAATCCCGTCAATCCACCGGTGCAATATAAATCTAAAATGACGCCCATTTTTTGCCTCCCAAGTGACATAAGACCATCGTACTTTTTGGAGAAGGTTTTCTTTATCGGACGCTTCTGGTTGATTATCTCCTCCTTCTAGGATTTCGGCGTCATCGGATATAGGGGCCATTTGGATTCTGACGCTTCCTTGTTGCTGGAGAGTCCATCCATTGCCCACATCTTGAAATTTAACTGAAAGAACACCGTTGGCTTCTTCTGTTAAGGATTCAGGAGAGGTAGATTCAAGATCTAATTGATAAATAAACAAAAAGGGTAAGGGAAAAAGAGAGTCAGGAAGAGGAGTCAAGAGTGTATGAGGACGTTCAGAATCGGGCCATGCCTTCTCAATAAAAAAAAAAAAAAAAACAAGGATTAAA
>CAZGKG010000008.1:0-5344 GCA_964525615.1 uncultured Rickettsiales bacterium
CATGACCTCCTGAAATCACGGCGCCTGCATGGCCCATGCGTCTTCCTGGAGGCGCTGTCCGACCCGCAATAAAACCCGTCATGGGTTTTTTAAGAGAAGACGACCGAATAAATTCAGCAGCCGCCTCTTCATCTTCGCCGCCAATTTCTCCAATTAACACAATCCCTTCTGTGGCCTGATCCTTCAAAAACAGATCTAAACAATCAATAAAGCTCAAACCATGGACGGGGTCACCCCCAATCCCAATACAGGTGGATTGCCCCAAGCCCACTTTGGTAATTTGGTCAACGGCCTCATAGGTCAACGTGCCCGATCGAGACACCACCCCAATCGTTCCAGGATGATGAATAAAACCAGGCATAATACCAATTTTGCACTGACCCGGTGTAATAATACCAGGACAATTGGGGCCTATCAGACGAGTTTGCGATCCCTGCAACGCTCGCTTTACCCGCACCATGTCGAGAACAGGAATGCCCTCTGTGATACACACTACCAAGGGAAGGGCTGCATCAATGGCTTCAAAAATCGCATCAGCAGCAAAAGCAGGCGGCACATAAATCACAGAAGCGTTCGCACCCGTACAATCAACAGCCTCACGCACCGTATCAAAAACGGGAAGGCCCAAATGAGTCGTGCCACCCTTTCCAGGAGTGACACCTCCCACCATCTGAGTGCCGTAGGCAATTGCCTGCTCTGAGTGGAAGGTTCCATGCTGTCCCGTAAAGCCCTGACAGATGACCCGCGTCGTTTGATCCACAAGAACAGCCATCCTTATTTTCCTTCCTTGTTTTGTTTTGCCGCCATCACAACCCGTTCGGCAGCTTCTTTCAAATCCATGACGGCCTCCAGCTCAAGACCAGAATTTTTTAGCAACTCTCGTCCTTGATCGACATTCGTACCCATCAGACGGACCACCAAAGGAAGGGATAAGTTGACTTCTTGGGCCGCCTCGATAATGCCTTGGGCAATCACATCACACCGCATGATACCACCAAAAATATTTACTAAAACCGCCTCAACCGAAGGATCCGCCAAAAGAATTTTAAAGGCTGCCACCACTTGATCTTTAGAGGCCCCTCCCCCCACATCTAAAAAGTTTGCAGGATGGCCTCCGTGAAGTTGAATCAAGTCCATGGTAGCCATAGCAAGACCAGCGCCATTGACCATACACGCGATATTACCATCTAGTTTTATATAATTCAGATGGGCTTTTGCCGCCTCAATTTCAAGGGCCTCCTCCTCATTCAAATCTCGCAACACTTGAATCTGAGGATGGCGAAATAGTGCATTATCATCAAAAGTCATCTTGGCATCCAGCGCCAAAAATTCCCCCTCCATCGTCAAAACCAGCGGATTGATCTCAATTAAACTGGCATCTAATCTGACAAAAGCCTGATAAATCCCCTTTAGAAACACAATAAACTTCCGCGCCAGCTGCCCCTCAAAGCCCATAAAATGAGCCAGACGTCGCCCATAAAAATCTTGAAAACCCGCAACAGGATCAACCGCCACAGAGAGAATTTTTTCGGGGCTTTTTTGGGCGAGTTCTTCTATATCCATGCCTCCCTCCGGCGAGACAACAAAAGTTAAACGCGCCATTTTTCGATCGAGCAACACACTTAAATAATACTCTCGCTGAAAATTAGCTGCCTCCAGCACATAGAGATCTCTGACCTTTTGGCCTTTTGGACCCGTCTGAGGAGTCACCAGCTGCATCCCGATCATCTGTTGGGCAAGATCACGGACCTCCTCCAAACTATGAGCCAGTTTAACGCCCCCCCCTTTTCCCCGTCCGCCAGCATGAATCTGGGCCTTCAGAACCCAAAGATCACCTCCAAGATTTTTTGCAATCTCAAAAGCTTCATTCACCGTTTCCGCCACTTGTCCCCGTTGAACGGCAATCCCAAAATCCTTCAGTAGATTTTTAGATTGGTACTCATGAATATTCACCGGAATCTCCCTTCTGACTGAACGTCTTATGCTTTTTCTCATACCCTTTTTTCCCTAAAAAGCCTAGAGGCCTTAAGAACAAAGCGCACAAATAAAAGGTAATCAGAAGTCCCCTCAATAAAGGCTTAAGAAGCAGGCCGCCCCTTCCCCTTTAAAGAAAAGAAAAGCCCCCCATCAAACAAGAGAGCGGTTTTTTAAAAAAGTCACACGAGGAAAAAAAAGAATACTTGGAGAAGAGGAAACAGATACACAGGTAACCTTCCGCTTTGGAAAAAATTTTGGCGGAAGGGAAACCTGTATCTCAAGATGGACGAAAGAAGACATTAAAAAGTTTCATCAACAGTCTTTAAAAGTTGATCAATATTGTCCGGAGGCCAAGAGGGAACAGGCATTCCCAAATGAAGGCCCATCTGCTTTAGCACTTCGGTAATTTCATTCAAAGATTTACGCCCAAAATTAGGCGTACGCAATAACTCGCCCTCTGTTTTGGAGACAAGATCGCCAATATAAACAATATTTTCCTTTTTAAGACAATTAAAGGCCCGCAAAGACAGCTCCAATTCCTCCACCTTACGAAGCAAATCACGGCTAAAGGGGAGCTTTGTCAACACTTCACCTGAAACCGCCGCTTCCTCTACAGGCTCAACAAAAGAGATAAACTTATTCAACTGATCTTGAAGGATTCGCGCAGTGGCACCAACAGCGTCTTCTGGACTAATGGACCCATCTGTCTCAACCGTCAAAAAGAGACGATCATAATCGGTCACCTGCCCCACACGGGTATGTTCCACACGAAAAGCCGCATGGCGTACCGGTGAAAAAAGAGAATCCACAACAATGGTTCCCAAGGCGGCACTCTCATTATCCCTTTGAGAAGCAGAGATATATCCTTTCCCTGATTCGATCAGTAACTCAAGCGCAATACGTCCCCCCTCACCCAAAGTACAAATTACTTGATCAGGAGACAAAAACTCAACACCAGCAGAAGGCTCAATCATTCCTGCTGTAACCACAGTAGGCCCTTCCGCTACCAAACGAACACGTTTTGGTGTCGAAGCAGTCATACGGACGTCTAAACCCTTAAGATTCAAAATAATGTCCGTAATGTCCTCGTGAACGCCAGGAAGAGAGGAAAACTCATGAAGGACACCTTCAAACTGCACTTCCGTCACCGCAGCACCCTGAAGAGATGAAAGCAAAACACGCCGAAGAGCATTGCCCAACGTAACACCAAAACCAGGCTCCAGAGGTTCAAAAACGAGAACTGCTGAACGACCTGCATTTGTTCGCCGCTCTAAACGAACCTTATAAGGTTTAATGAGCCCTTGCCAATTTTTTTGCAACACGTATTTTTGTCCTTAATCGCCGAAAGAAAATTTAACTAAACTCGCCGCCGCTTCGCCGGACGACACCCGTTATGAGGAAAAGGTGTCACATCTCGGATCGCCGTAATCACAAAAAAGCCTTGCAACGCTCGCAAGACCGATTCTCGACCTGCACCAGGTCCTTTCACATGAACCTCAAGGGTCTTCAGACCGTGTTCCTTTGCTTTCATCGCAACATTTTCAGCCGTCATCTGAGCGGCATAAGGCGTTGATTGACGCGCCCCTGAAAAGCCCACAACCCCCGCAGAAGAAGAAGCAATGGCATTACCTTGTAAATCTGTGACCGTCACATGGGTGTTGTTAAAGGTGGCATTCACATGGGCCACACCTGAAATAATATTTTTTTTCTCACGTCGCTTTAAACGCTGAGATGTTTTAGTCGCCATTTTTTACCTCAAATCTCCTAAGGGATTTGCTTTGAAACCCCAACAACTCTTTAACCCAAGCCCCTACTTCTTCTTGCCAGCAATTGGCCGCGCTTTCCCCTTACGGGTACGAGCATTCGTGTGGGTCCGCTGCCCCCGAACTGGAAGCTTTTTACGATGCCTCAAACCTTGATAGCATCCCAAATCCATTTTGCGCTTGACGTTCATATTAACTTCGCGCATCAAATCACCTTCGACTTTATACTCGGCATCAATCAATTCGCGGATTTTAACAATCTCCCCCTCCGTTAAGGCCTGAACACGGCGATCGGAAGGAATTCCCAAACGTTGACAGATTTCCTTAGAATGGGACGGACCAATGCCGTAAACATAACGAAGACCGATCTCCACACGTTTTTGAGTGGGAATATTTACACCGGCAATACGCGCCACAACTTACTCCTTCAAAGGTGTTATATTAACAAAATGTGCCTTTCCAAAAAAAGACACGCAGTTTAAAATGAAGCATCTGAGGAGAACAGGCAAGAGCGAACCTGCTCTCGCACATCAGAAATCCCCAAAGATCCATCTACTTCATGCAGAATACCCTTTTTTGAATAGTATTCAAGTACGATCTTATCGCGAGCTTGCGCCCTCATAATTCTTTCTTGAGCCACGAACTCTTGGTCATCGGGTCTCTGGGCAAAGGAAGTTTCACCACAAAAATCACAAACCCCTTCCACCCGAGGTTCTTGAATTCCCTTCGCGTAAGAAGCCCCACAGTGAGCACAGGTGTAACGTGCCACAAGTCGCGTCAAGAGAAAATGAGGATCAACACGAAAAAAAATAACCTGCGTAAGGGGAAGATGTCGCGCCGCTAAAAAAGTATCGAGAGCCTCTGCTTGATTCAAATCCCTTGGAAAGCCATCTAAAAGAAAATCCTGAAGACCTTCCAAATGGCTAAAAAGCACCTCAATCACTAAATCAGAAGAGGGAAACTCTCCCTTCTCTAAAATAGGCTGTATCTGAAGACCCACAGCCGTCTTATCCTTCACCTCTCGCCGGAGTAAATCCCCCATCCCCAGAATTTTAACCCCCAGTGATTCGGCAAGAAAACGCCCCTGTGTGCCTTTTCCAGATCCAGGAGGCCCAATTAAAACAAGTCTCACACTCCACCCCACCCCTTCTGACGGGCTTTTTTAATCAACCCCTCATATTGATAGGAAATCAAATGGGCATGTACCTGAGAAACCGTGTCCATTGTAACGCTGACAAGAATGAGCAAACTTGTCCCCCCAAAATAAAAATTCAAGGTCACTTGAGACATCAAAAATTCTGGTAACAGACAGACAAAAGCCAAATACACAGAGCCCACCACTGTCAAACGAGTCAAGAGATAATCAAAATACTCAGCCGTCATCTTCCCAGGACGATAGCCAGGAATAAAGCCGCCATTCTTTCTCAAATTTTCCGCAGTCTCCTCAGGATTAAAAACAATCGCTGTATAGAAAAAGGAGAAAAAGATAATTAAAGAGGCAAACAACACCATGAAAACAAGATTCCCATGGGTCAGATACTGCATCACTGTCCCCAACCAAGTAAACCGATCAAAAGAGGCAAAGCTTGCGATGGTAGTAGGAA
>CAZGKG010000008.1:5354-13610 GCA_964525615.1 uncultured Rickettsiales bacterium
TTAATCGGAAGATAGCTTGTTTCACCTGCAAACAGTTTTTTTCCTACCTGTCTTTTGGGATACTGGATCATCACCTTACGATGAGCTTTTTCCATAAACACAATCAAAGCAATCACCGCGACAATAACCAAAAGAATGAACAAAATAATTGGAATCGACAAAGACCCCGTACGTCCTAATTCTAAGGTTTTAAGAGCCGATTGCGGAAGATTCGCCACAATACCAGCATAAATAATCATGGAAGTACCATTTCCAATGCCTCGGGCCGTAATCTGCTCGCCTAACCACATCAGGAAAAGGGTGGATCCCACCAAAGTAATCACGGTACTAAAACGGAAAAACCATCCCGGATCAATCACTAAAGGATCAGAAGAACCAATGCCGTGTTCAAGACCTACTGCAATTCCATAGGCCTGAAGAGCGGCAAGGAGGACAGTTCCATAACGGGTATACTGATTCAGCTTTTTACGCCCCGCCTCCCCCTCCTTTTTCAAGGCTTCGAAATAGGGAGAAATCGCCGTTAACAACTGCACAATAATACTCGCAGAAATGTAAGGCATGAGGTTAAGACTCATGATGGTCAGACGACCTAAAGCGCCGCCCGAAAACATATCCAACATTGCCAAAATACCACCAGAATTTCGACGCGCAATCTCGCCAATGACATCCGGGTTGATTCCTGCAAGAGGGATATAGGTACCCAAACGGTAAACAATCAATACACCCAAGGTAAACCAAATGCGCTTTTTAAGAGCATCGGCCTTGGCAAACGTCTGCCAACTCAAAGCAGCACCCAACTGTTCAATCGCTGAAGACATAATTCCACCTGACCTTGATAAAATTTAAAAGCCCTTCATCTCTCCACTTAAGGCAGAAAGAGAAGGGCTTTTCTCAAAACCAAGAAAAGAGTCCACCCTCTTTTCTGCCACTAAAGCCTTCTAAGAGACAAGATGAACACTTCCCCCTAAACCTTCGACAACTTGACGCGCGGAGGCCGTGACGCCCTTAAGCTGAAGATTAAGAGGAACCGTCAACACACCCCCACCCAAAAGACGCACCCCATCAAAAAGACGACTTAAAATTCCCGCCTTCTTTAAAACATCTCCCGTCACCAATTCTTGAGCATTCAAATGCCCAGAATCTACAGCCTCTTGCAAACGGCCCAAAGAAATTTCTGCGTACCTTTTACGATCGTAAGGTGTAAAACCACGTTTCGGAAGGCGCCGATAAAGAGGCATTTGACCTCCCTCAAATCCTTTTAAGGTGACACCACTTCGAGCCGTTTGACCCTTGCCTCCACGACCGGAAGTCTTTCCCCTACCTGATCCAATACCGCGCCCCACACGACGCCGCTTTCTATGGGCTACGGGATTATCGCGAATAGTATTTAAGTACATCGTTTCTATTCCTATCCAAACACTCAGACTTTTGGTTCAGCCTGAAACTCCACTAGATGGGACACCTTCAATAACATTCCCCGAACCTCGGGGGTATCCTTCAAAAGGCGTTTTTGACCAATACGTCCCAACCCTAACCCCACAAGGGTCTGACGCTGTTTTTGAGTACAGCGAATCCCACTTCCCTTCTGAACTACATGGACCATTCCAATAGAAACGGTCCCTTTGTCTTTGAGGATTTTTCCCTCAGAGGAAGTAACTTTTTTTTGAGAAGGAGAAATGGTTTTTTTCTTAACAGCAACCGATGATTTGTTTTGAGGAGAAACTTTTACCGTTTTTTCCTCAGACCCTGAACCTTTTTTTTCACGAACAGTCACGCAGCACCTCCTTCAGCGGAGGTCTCAGAACGCCGACCAAATAAATCAGAAACTCGTTTTCCGCGCTTCGCTGCAACATAACGGGGCGAACGAATCTCCGACAAAGCATAGAAAGTCGCCTTCACCATGTTATGAGGATTTGAACTGCCAATGGATTTACTGACGACGTCTTGAATTCCCAACGCCTCAAAAACAGCACGCATTGGACCACCAGCGATCACCCCCGTTCCTTGCGGTGCGGATCTCAAATGAACCTTCCCGGCCCCATAACGATAGGTCAAATCATGATGAAGGGTACGCCCCTCCTTCAAAGGAATGCGAACCATGGATTTAGAAGCTTGGTCCATCGCTTTTTTCACAGCCTCTGGAACCTCACGGGCCTTACCAGAACCATAACCAATACGACCCCGACCATCACCCACCACGACCAAAGCTGAAAAGCTAAAACGCTTTCCTCCCTTCACCACCTTGGCAACACGGTTCACGGAAACAAGGTTCCGGATCAGTTCTACCTCTTGCTTGTCTCTCCCTGAGCGTTCTCCCCGGGGTTCCCTTGCCATACTCTTGCTCCTTTAGAACGAGAGACCCGCACTTCGGGCCCCTTCTGCTAATGCCTTTATCCGACCGTGAAACAAACATCCCCCACGATCAAAAACCACTTCACGAATCCCTCGAGCAACAGCCCTTTCCGCTAAACACTTGCCCACAGCATGGGCGGCATCACAGTCCCATGTTTTCGAGAAATTTGTACGAAAATCTTTCTCCAGACTTGAAGCGGAGACCAAGGTACACCGAGCTTCATCATCAATAACCTGCGCATAGATATATTTATTTGAACGAAAAACCGAAAGACGCATACGCCCACGAGATTTTTCCGCCAAACGGAACCGAACACGTCTCTTACGACGCTCAGAAAGAGTTTCCTTTTCCATAGCCCTACTTCTTCTTTCCCTCTTTCCTAAACACAAAACGACCTACCCGACGAATGCCTTTTCCCTTATAAGGTTCAGGAGGACGAAAAGCCTGAATGTTCGCAGCCACCTGGCCCACCTTTTGATTGTCAATGCCCCAAATGGAAATTTGGGTTGGCCGCTCACATTTAATTTCCATTCCCTGGGGGATAGGAAAGTCAATATCATGACTAAAGCCCATCTGCAACTTCAAAGTACTCCCCTGAACGCTCGCCCTGTACCCCACACCTTCAATCTCAAGATTCACCGTAAACCCCTCAAAAACCCCTTTAACAAGATTTTGAAGAAGACTACGGGTGGTTCCCCACAGGCGTTGTGCATCCGCCGACTTATCTACAGGCACCAAAAAAAGCTTCCCCTCTTTATGCTCAAGGGTCACTTCCCGTGGAATCGAAAGAACGTTTTCCCCTTTCGGTCCCTTCAAAAGAGCTTTTTGTCCCTCAAGAACAAATGTCACCCCTTGGGGTAAGACAACCGGATATTTTCCCACACGAGACATAACGCACCCCTTCGCCTAACAAACACGGCACAAGACTTCCCCACCGACGTTTGCCTGGCGGGCCTCCCCATCAGACAAAATCCCTTGGGAAGTCGACAACACATAAATTCCAAGACCATTACGCACCTGGCCTAAATCCTTAATCTTTTTATGAACCCTTCGCCCCGGCGTCGATACCCGAGCAATTTCCTGAATCACAGGAAGCCCTTCATAATACTTCAAGAAAACGCGACAAGAGGTCACGCCCGGACGCTCTTCAAAAATCTCATGGCCTGAGATATAGCCTTCACGTTCTAAAACTTTTAAAACAGAAACCCGCAAATGAGAGGAAGGAGACACAAGAGATAAAGCCCGTGTTTTTTGGGCATTCCGTATCCGCGTCAAAATATCCCCTAATGGATCATTAATCATAATGCCTCACCAACTCGCTTTAATCACACCAGGAAGCTGACCCGCCAAAGCCAACTCACGAAAGGCAATACGAGACAACTGAAAATCGCGATAAACACCCCGCGAGCGGCCCGTCAATAGACAACGGTTTCGAATTCTGCCCCGAGAACTGTTCCGAGGCAACTGGGATATTTTCAAAACCGCCTGAAAACGATCCCCTAACTCCAGGTTCTTATCCATAATACGCGCCTTCAAACGTGCACGGCGAGACGCATACTTTTTGACCTTTGCTATGCGATTTTTGTTTTTTTCAATTGAACTTGTCTTGGCCATTTCAGATTTTTTACCTTATTTTTTTTTGAAGGGGATTCCAAAACCCCGCAACAGTGCCTCTGCTTCCCGATCCGTTCGAGCTGTTGTCACAAAAACAACGTCCAGCCCCATCGAATGCTCCACCTTATTATAGTTTACCTCGTAAAACACAATGTGCTCTGGAATACCCAAAGCATAGTTTCCACGACCATCAAAACTACGCCGGGAGGCCCCTTGATAGTTTCGAATCCGAGGCATCGCCATAACGACCAAACGGTCAAAAAACTCATACATACGTTCTTTACGAAGGGTGACCTTGGTTCCAATACCCATTCCCTGCCGCAATTTAAAAGCAGCAATAGACTTTGAAGCCTTCGTGATGACAGGCGCCTGACCCGTAATTGCCCCCAAATCTTCCTTAGCAGACGTTAGAATGCGAGAATCCTGAACGGCTTTTCCCACCCCCATGTTCACCACAATCTTTACCAGCCGTGGAACTTCTAGAAGGTTTTTATACCCGAATTCTTCCATGAGCTGAGGTCGGAGGACCGTTTCATAATGCTCTTTGAGCCGCGCCATATCCTTACCCTTGCCTCTACAAATCAATATTCTGGCCAGAAAGCTTTGCGTAACGCACCTTCCGTCCATCATCCAAAAAACGCATCCCTAATCGTGTTGGCTTCCCTTTTTCAGGATCGACAAGCGCCACGTTCGACATATGAATTGGGGCCTCACGCCTGACAATCCCTCCCTCGGGATTTTGAGCACTGGGCTTTGTATGCCTGGCAACCAACTGGACACCTTCCACGACAACCCGCTGCTTCTCACGCAACACCTGGGAAATAACCCCCATCTTACCCTTGTCTTTACCAGTTAAAACCTGGACCTTGTCACCCTTACGAATACGCCACTTGCCCGCCATTAGAAAGCCCCCGGAGCTAATGATATCACCTTGGGAAACTGGGCACGTAGCTCACGAGTAACAGGACCAAAAACACGAGTCCCAATGGGCTCACCCTGCTTGTCTACTAAAACCGCCGCATTGGTATCAAAGCGAATTTTAGAGCCATCTTCCCGTTTTGTTCCAAATTTTGTGCGCACAATCAGAGCCTGCTTCACCTCACCTTTTTTAACCTTGCCTCGAGGAGACGCTTTCTTGACAGACACAACAATCACATCACCGATCTGCGCACAACGACGCTTGGATCCCCCAAGAACCTTAATGCACTGAACTTCCCGAGCCCCGGAATTATCAGCCACTTCCAAAATGGACTGCATTTGAATCATAAAACGATACCCCTGTTAGCGTGCATCCCCCGATAGAGCAGACACCTCTTTTGAGACAACTTCCCACGTTTTCGTACGAGAAAAAGGACGAGATTCTTGAATCTCCACATGATCCCCTATCGAAAACTCATTTTTTTCATCGTGAACGGCGTACTTACGACGCTTTCTCACAACCTTTCCATAAAGAGGGTGAGCAACACGGCGTTCCACTAAAACCGTTACGGTCTTGTCGCACTTATCGCTTACCACCACACCTTTCAAAAGCCGACGCGGCATTCTTAACTCTCTTTCTTCTTCATACGACGCATGGTCAAAGCCGTTTTTACACGAGCTACATCTCGCCTGACACGACGAATTTGACTCAAATCTTTTAACTCCTTCGCCCGATGACGAAAGCGCAAGTTTAACAACTCTCTCTTCAACTCCAAAACCTGCCCTTTAAGAGAGGCTTCATCTTTTTGAAGGAGCTCGATCATTTTTTCCATCCTAATCCTACGCTTCCTCTTCCAAACGCATCACCACACGTGTTGCCATAGGGAGTTTTGATGCTCCTAAAGCAAAGGCCTCCTTGGCAAGCTCTGGGGGAACACCATCTAACTCAAACAAAATACGCCCTGGCTTTACACGGCACA
This sequence comes from uncultured Rickettsiales bacterium, assembly GCA_964525615.1. GTDB lineage: Bacteria > Pseudomonadota > Alphaproteobacteria > Holosporales > CAZGKG01 > CAZGKG01. Next base: position 11,220 of record CAZGKG010000008.1, read on the forward strand.
TCCAGTATTCAGGATTCCCTTTTCCACTCCCCATCCGAACCTCAGCAGGCTTTGTGCTGACGGGAACGTCAGGAAAGATACGAATCCACACCTTGCCCATCCGACGAATATGGCGGGTAATGGCACGACGGGCGGCCTCAATCTGACGAGCCGTCATACGGGCCGGCTCTGTAGCCTTAAGGCCATAAGAGCCAAAATTAAGACGGGACCCTCCTTTGGCCATGCCACTTAAGCGCCCTTTAAAAGCCTTACGGTATTTTGTTTTCTTGGGAAACAACATTTCTCTTCAGCCCTAACGATACGCCCCAGATCCCTCTTGGAATTTTTTGTTCCGTGCCTGGGGATTATGCTCCATAATATCTCCGGTGTAAATCCAGACTTTTACACCACAGGTGCCATAAGTCGTTTTCGCTACACCATACCCAAAATCAACGTCCGCCCTTAAAGTATGCAGAGGCACACGTCCTTCACGATACCATTCAGTTCGGGCAATTTCAGCGCCCCCCAAACGGCCAGCGCAATTCACCCGAATTCCTTGAGCTCCCATTTTCAAAGCGGATTGTACCGCCTTTTTCATAGCCCGCCGAAAAGAAACACGGCGCTCCAACTTTTGGGCGATCGATTCTGCCACCAACTTAGCGTCAAGCTCAGGTTTACGAACTTCCACAATATTAAAACTGACATCGACACCAACACGTTTAGAGAGATCCTCCCTCAACTTCTCAATGTCCGCCCCTTTTTTTCCAATAACAACCCCTGGACGCGCAGAGTAAACCGTCACACGAGGACGCTTGTTCAAACGTTCGATCACAATCCGTGAAACACCCGCTTGCTTCAAACGACCCTGAAGAAACTTTTTTAAATCCAAATCCTGATGGAGAAGAGTGGCATAATTCCGCTCATCAAACCACAGAGAATCCCAAGTGCGGTTTACCCCCAAACGGAATCCAATTGGACTTGTTTTTTGACCCATACGTTAAACTTCCTCTGGTTCACATACCACAATACGCAAGTGACTAAAGGGCTTTTCAATTCGCCCTGACTTGCTACGCCCTCGCACATCCAAACGACGCATCACAAGCGCTCGACCGACCGTCGCTTCCACCACAACCAGACGCCCTACATTCAACCCCTGATTATTTTCTGCATTTGCCACAGCTGATGCAAGCACCTTCTTTACGTCAACGGCGATTCTTTTTGGAGAAAAAGACAACACACGCAGCGCCTTTTCAGCAGACAATCCACGAATCATCTGGGCCACTAAATTTAATTTTTGAGGACTGACTCTTAGCATCCGGCCAAAAGCCAACGCGTAATTATCAGGAAAACGCGGCAATGTCTTTTGTTTTGACATGTCCCCTACCCTTTCTTCGCTTTACGATCAGCCGCATGAACATGGAAAGTCCGCGTCGGAGAGAACTCACCAAATTTATGACCGATCATGTCTTTCGTCACAAAAACCGGGATAAACTTACGCCCGTTGTGAACACCAAAAGTTAAATCCACAAACTGAGGAAGAATTGTTGAACGACGTGACCATATTTTAATCACATCGCGACGACCCGATTCATGAGCAACCGCCGCCTTTTTCAACAAACACCCATCCACAAAGGGACCCTTCCATATCGAGCGCGCCACTTAAATTTCCTCTACTTCTGATACCGTCTCTTTACAATAAGACTAGACGTGCGCTTATTGCGACGCGTCCGCTTTCCTTTTGTAGACACACCCCAAGGCGTCACCGGATGGCGACCTCCTGAAGTACGTCCCTCACCACCTCCATGGGGGTGATCAATGGGGTTCATCGCCACACCGCGTACATGAGGACGAATCCCCTTCCAACGATTGCGACCCGCTTTCCCCAAGTTTTCATTTTTACGATCAGGATTCGATACAACCCCAATTGAGGCCATACAATCACCTAAAATCTTTCGAACTTCCCCAGAGGCCAAGCGTAACAACACATACCCTGCATCTCGCCCCAAAACCTGTGCTGAAGATCCTGCTGAGCGGGCTAACTGTCCGCCCTTCCCAATTTTTAATTCCACATTATGAACAGCTGTCCCCACGGGAATGCTTTTCAAAGGCGCTGCATTTCCAGGACGAACATCCACTACGTCCCCTGAGAGCACTTTTTGGCCCACTATTAAATCCTGAGGCGCCAAAATATAGGACTTTTCACCATCCTCATAAGAAACCAAAGCAATAAAAGCAGTTCGGTTAGGATCATACTCCAAACGATCTACCACGCCGACCACGCCAAACTTACGACGCTTAAAATCAACCAGACGATAACTACGCTTGTGACCTCCCCCCCGATGATAAGCGGTCAAGTGACCATGGACATTACGCCCACCCGTTCGAGACAACCCAACGGTCAAACTTTTTTCT
>CAZGKG010000008.1:13620-20374 GCA_964525615.1 uncultured Rickettsiales bacterium
CTTCCCCTTCCATAAAGAAGAACGATCCACCAAGACAAGACCACGTTGTGACGGCGTTGTCGGATTATAGGTTTTTAATGTCATGCCGCCGCTCCCGATGATAAGTCAAGAACTTGCCCTTCCTGCAGCTTAACAATGGCTTTTTTCATAGGAGAACGTTTCCCGCGAACCCCCCGAAAGCGCTTGACCTTCCCAGGAAGCCTCAAGGTATTCACCTCCGAAACCTTCACACCAAAAACCAACTCTACGGCACTCTTGATCTCAAACTTGTTCGCATCTAATGCCACATGAAAGGTATACCGGCGATCCTGAGTCATATAGGTTGAGCGCTCCGTTACAACTGCACCCTTTAAAACCTCCAAAAGCCGCTCTTCTCCCGTCGGGCGGCGATCCCTTAAAACAAAACGATGAATCATCCAAGCCGCTCCTCTAAATAGGACAAAACTCCCTGCTCCAAAACAAGAGTCTTGTGCCTCAAAATATCATACACATTCAATCCAATCTGCGGCAAAACATCAATCCCAAGCAAACGAGAAGCAGCTCTCTGAAAACCAAGATCTAAACTCTCCCCTCCCACAAACAGAGCAGAAGAAACACCCAAAGCTTCCATCTTCTGACGCAAATCAGCCGTTTTTCCGGATTCAAAAGAAATCCGATCAACCACAATTAAATTCTGCTCACTTTTCTTTGAAGATAACGCAACCTTCAACCCCAACGAGCGCACTTTTTTAGGCAAAGAAAACCCATGATCCCGCACCACAGGGCCAAAAATCACAGCACCTCCACGAAACTGAGGAGATCTTAAACTTCCCTGACGAGCACGGCCCGTTCCCTTTTGCTTAAAAGGTTTACGCGTTGTTCCCTGAACATCACTTATACCCTTTGTCTTATGATTTCCTCCACGGCGCTTCATCAGCTGCCAATGGACAACCCTAGCTAAAATATCCGGCCTTAGGGGAACATCAAAAAAGTCGGGATTTAAATCAACTTTCCCTACTTCTTTCCCATCCAACGCTTTTACAGAAACCTTCACAATCCCTATCCCTCTGCCACTTGTACGTCACCTCGAAGAGCTCCTGGCACGGGAAGACCCGGAAAAGGAGACTTTTTCACCGCATCACGAAGCAATACATATCCCCCTTTAGGACCAGGGACAGCACCCTCGACAGCAATAATTCCTTGATCTGCATCCACGAGAACAACCCGCAAGTTCTGAATCGTCACGCGCTCGTGGCCTAAATGACCTGCCATTTTCTTATTTTTAAACACACGGCCCGGGAACTCCCTCTGGCCAATAGACCCATGACTCCGATGAGAAATAGAAACACCATGTGACGCACGAAGACCACCAAAGTTATGACGCTTCATGGCACCGGCAAAGCCCTTCCCAATGGAAGTACCCGTCACATCCACAAATTGCCCCGGAAGAAAGTGCTCCGCGCTCAGGTAAGAACCCACAGGCAAAACCCCTTTCTCAGACACATGAAACTCTACCAAATGCTTTTTGGGCTCAACCCCATTCTTAGCAAAATGACCCCGCAACGGCACCGAAACACGCGAGGCCTTCGCTTGCCCAAGACCCAATTGAAGGGCGAGATACCCATCCCTCTCTTCTGTTTTATGGGACACAACCTGACATCCCTCCACATGAATTAAGGTCAAAGGAATACGTCTGCCTTTTTCATCAAAGACACAACTCATCCCAACTTTAACACCAACAAGACCCGTCCGCATCTTCTTCACCTCACCTGACACTAATCTCAACATTCACACCCGAAGGAAGATCCAAACTGGCTAAAGCCTCTAATGTTTGAGGTGTCAAGTTCAGGATATAAAGAAGACGTTTGTGAATCCGCTTTTCAAATTGCTCCCTAGATTTTTTATCAATATGGGGAGAACGCAAAACGGTGAAACGCTTGATGGAACGCGGCAACGGAATAGGGCCCCTGACGGTAGCACCCGTCCGCTTCGCTGTATCCACAATCTCAAGACCCGATTGATCCAAAACGCGGTGATCATAGGCTTTTAGACGCACCCTAATATTCTGTTTGTCTAACATATTTGCCCTTCTTTCATCAACACCGCCACGATCCTCACAAGCTTTTTTCTACTTTACTTTAAAATTTTACTGACAACACCAGCACCCACCGTGCGACCGCCCTCACGAATCGCAAAGCGAAGCCCCTCTTCCATCGCAATGGGAGAAATTAACTCCACAACCATTTTAACGTTATCCCCAGGCATCACCATCTCAACCCCCTCAGGAAGTTGGGCGCTTCCCGTCACATCGGTCGTCCTAAAATAAAATTGAGGACGATAGTTAGTAAAGAAAGGTGTATGACGACCCCCTTCCTCTTTTGTCAAAATGTAAGCTTCACACTCAAACTTCGTATGAGGGGTGACACTTCCAGGCTTTACAACAACCTGACCACGCTCCACGTCTTCTCTCTTAGTACCACGAAGCAATAATCCAACGTTATCCCCCGCTTCACCTTGATCCAAAAGCTTGCGAAACATTTCAACGCCAGTAACGATGGTTTTTTGGGTGTCACGCAAACCGACGATTTCCACCTCTTCACCCACTTTCACAACACCACGCTCAACACGCCCCGTCACAACAGTTCCACGACCAGAGATGGAAAACACATCTTCAACTGGCATCAAGAAAGGTTTATCAATCGCACGCGTTGGCTGTGGAATATGCGCATCAACAGCCTCCATCAATTTCAAGATTGCTTGTTCACCTAACTCAGGATTTTTGTCCTCGAGAGCACACAACGCCGATCCATGAATAATGGGGATCGTATCGCCAGGAAATTGATAGTTGCTGAGAAGCTCCCGAACCTCCAACTCCACAAGCTCTAAAAGTTCTTTGTCGTCTACCATGTCCACTTTGTTTAAAAAGACAACGATGGCTGGAACACCCACCTGACGAGCCAAAAGAATATGTTCCCGCGTCTGAGGCATTGGACCATCCGCTGCCGACACAACCAGAATGGCACCATCCATCTGGGCGGCACCGGTAATCATGTTTTTGACGTAGTCTGCGTGACCAGGGCAATCAACATGGGCATAGTGACGGTTCGCCGTCTCATACTCAACATGAGCGGTGGAAATCGTAATACCACGTGCTTTTTCTTCTGGAGCTGCGTCAATTTGATCATAAGCCTTAAAAACGGCGCCCCCCGCCTTCGCGAGGACCTTTGTAATAGCAGCCGTCAAAGACGTTTTTCCGTGGTCAACGTGACCGATGGTCCCTATATTACAGTGCGGCTTCAACCGTTCAAATTTTTGCTTAGACATGGACTGAACCTTTTCCTCTTTTTTAACTTTTAAATAACACGATTACCCCGAGAGCAAAAGCCCCCTCAGCTCATTTTTGACCGAATTTCTTCAGCCACCTGCGAGGGAACTGGCGCGTAATGATCAAAAACCATGGCGTAATAGGCCCGCCCTTGAGTTTTTGACCGCAACGTATTCACATACCCAAACATGGACGCCAACGGCACCAAAGAGGATACCACACGGGCCCCCCCGGGCTGATTGTCCATACCCGTTACCTGCCCACGTCGACTGTTAAGGTCACCAATCACATCCCCCATATAATCTTCAGGAGTAACCACCTCAACCTTCATAATAGGCTCAAGCAATACAGGAGCCCCCTTGCTAATCCCCTCCCGAAACGCCGAACGAGCCGCAATCTCAAAGGCCAAAGTACTGGAGTCTACATCATGATAAGCCCCATCCACAAGCGTCGCTTTGAAATCCGTCATAGGAAATCCCGCCACAACCCCCGTCTCCAACGCAGACAAAAGGCCTTTTTGGACACCTGGAATATACTCCTTGGGGACAACACCCCCCACAATAGCGCTCTCGAAAATGAAACCACCCCCGCGCTCCAAGGGCTCAAAAACAAGCTTAATCCGAGCAAACTGACCGGACCCACCCGTTTGTTTTTTGTGAGTGTAATCAATTTCTGTTTTGCGCGTAAGAGTCTCACGATAAGCCACCTGAGGCGCGCCTACGTTTGCTTCCACTTTAAATTCACGCTTCATCCGATCCACAATGATCTCAAGATGCAGCTCGCCCATCCCCTTAATGATGGTCTGCCCCGTCTCCACGTTACTCGTCACCCGAAAGGAGGGATCTTCCGTTGCCAAACGAGACAAAGCAACACCCATTCGCTCTTGATCCGCTTTACTTTTTGGCTCTACCGCCACCTCAATCACAGGATCCGGAAATTCCATACGCTCCAAAATAACAGCCTTATCAGAATCACACAGGGTATCCCCCGTCACAGTATCCTTCAAACCACACAAGGCAATAATATCACCCGCATGAGCCACCTTAATATCTTCGCGGCTGTTCGCATGAACTAACAACATACGCCCAATACGTTCTTTTTTATCCTTTGTAGAATTCAGAACATAAGAACCCGCTTCCAAAGAGCCAGAATACACACGAACATAGGTTAAAGATCCCACATAAGGATCACTCATAATCTTAAAAGCCAAACCTGAAAAAGGCTCTTGGTCCGATGCCTTACGCACCACTTCCGTCTCCCCATCCAACAAAAGACCCTTCATTTCAGGCACATCAAGAGGAGAAGGCAAATAATCCACAACACCATCCAAAAGAGTTTGAACCCCTTTGTTCTTAAAGGCCGAACCACAGAGCACGGGCACAAAAGAGAAGCTTAAAGTCCCCTTACGAAGACACCGTTTTAAGGTTTCCTCATCAGGCTCTTGGCCATTAAGATAAGCCTCAAGCGCCTCATCCTCCTGCTCAACAGCAGCCTCCACAAGTTTTGTTCGATAAGCCCTCGCCTGCTCCATGAGAGCAGATGGAATCTCTTCTATAGAAAACTTGGCCCCCAAAGAGTCATCGTGCCAACGCACTGCCTCCATGCGCACAAGATCCACAATTCCGACAAAGTCCGACTCAGCACCAATAGGAAGTTGAATCACCACTGGATTCGCCCCTAATCGGGAGACCATCATATCCACACAACGGAAAAAATTGGCCCCAACACGATCCATTTTGTTCACAAAACAGATCCGGGGGACTTTATATTTATTTGCCTGACGCCACACCGTCTCCGATTGAGGCTCTACGCCAGCAACACTGTCAAAAACAGCAACAGCCCCGTCCAAAACCCTCAAGGAACGCTCCACCTCAATGGTGAAATCAACGTGCCCCGGAGTGTCAATAATGTTAATTCGGCAATCCTGCCAAAAACAGGTAGTAGCGGCAGAGGTAATGGTAATACCCCGTTCCTGCTCTTGAGCCATCCAATCCATGGTGGCCGTTCCTTCATGAACCTCACCAATCTTATGGGTCTTGCCGGTATAATATAGAACACGTTCTGTTGTTGTGGTCTTGCCCGCATCAATATGGGCCATAATCCCAATATTGCGATACCGATCAAGAGGAGTCTGACGCGCCGTTACCATACGAATAATGCCTCAACCTAAATGTTCGAAAAGAACCTTAAAACTAAAATAACTACCAACGATAGTGAGAAAATGCCCTGTTTGCCTCAGCCATCTTATGGGTATCTTCCCTCTTCTTCACAGAAGAACCACGCCCCTGGGACGCATCCAAAAACTCACCTGCCAAACGATCTACCATCGTCTTTTCAGAACGCTTTCGGGCACCTTGAATCAACCAACGAATCGCTAAAGTCTGAGCTCGCTCAAAACGCACCTCCACCGGAACTGGATACGTCGCACCACCCACACGCCGTGACCTCACCTCCAAAGAAGGGCGAACACTGTCCATAGCCTCGTGAAACAACTTACAAGGATCTTTTTCCCCCTTGTTCGCCACCTTTTCAAGAGCTCCATACACGATTTTTTCCGCAACAGATTTCTTCCCCTGCAACATCAAGGTATTCATAAAGCGCGTCAAGACAGGATCCCCAAATTTAGGATCTGCAAGAACAGGCCTTTTTTCAGCTGCGCGACGACGTGACATTAATCTTTACCTTTCTGCTTACTTAGGCTTTTTCACACCATAACGGGAACGTGACTGCTTACGGTTTTTCACCCCTTGAGTGTCCAGAGCCCCACGCACAATATGATAACGCACACCAGGAAGATCTGGAACCCTCCCTCCTTGCAACAAAATCACCGAGTGCTCTTGAAGGTTGTGCCCTTCCCCAGGAATATACCCCGTCACCTCATATCCATTGGTAAGGCGCACACGGGCAATTTTTCGCAAAGCTGAGTTTGGCTTTCTTGGTGTTGTGGTGGTCACACGCAAACAAACCCCCCGCCGTTGCGGACAACTCTCAAGCGCCGGGGACTTCGTCTTTTTGACCCGATCCCGACGTGGATGACGCAACAACTGGTTGACTGTGGGCATAGATCCCTTTCCTCTCAAAAAACTTTCATAACAATTCACTTTCATACCCCACATCTCTTTCAAACACAAGAGACCCCTCCTAAAAAAGTAAAAAAAACGGACCTCTGATTTTTTCTGTTTTTGATTACGGGAAGAATTCGGTAGTCTTTTGGGTAAAAACTCCTTATATTTTTTTTAATTTAATAGATAAGAGACGTCCTCCATTAAATCTTCCGCTCTTTTCCCCCCTTTTAATTTTGTCAAAATGCAAGGGCTAGGAAACGATTTCGCCCTTCTCCCTTTCCCCCCTGCATTACCTTCGCGTGATTTAATTCAAAAGCTTGGAGATCGACGCTTAGGCATCGGCTTTGATCAGCTGTTAGCCCTCACCCCTTCCTCTTTGTCTACA
>CAZGKG010000008.1:20384-21946 GCA_964525615.1 uncultured Rickettsiales bacterium
GTCTACAGCACGGGCGAAACTTCACATCTGGAACCGAGATGGCACTTTCACAGAGGCTTGCGGAAATGGAACCCGCTGCGTCATCGGTTTTCTCGCAGAAAAAGAAAAAATCCCCCTTCAAACCCCTTTAGTTCTTGAAACTCCGACAGGCTTGATAAAAGGCTGGATCACTTCTCCCCAAGAAGCACTTCTAGAACAAGATCCTCCGATTTTCCTATTCCCCACTCCTCTTGATTTATCCCCCTGGCATCTACCTCCTGGTTGGGCAGTCTCCATGGGTAATCCCCATCTTGTCATCCCCGTTGATCATCCTGAAGACATTCCCCTCGACATCTTAGGACCAGCTCTGGAACATCACCCCGCTTTCCCTCAAAAAACCAATGTTGAGTTTATCAAAAACACCCCCACAGGGATTCAGATGCGCGTTTGGGAGCGGGGCACTGGCCACACTCAAGCCTGTGGTTCGGGAGCTTGTGCTGCCGCTTTTGTGGTTTTAAGTCAAAATACAAAAATCATTGGGCCCGTCACTGTCCACCTCGAGGGAGGAAGCCTTCAAGTAACCTGGACCCCTGGAGGCCCCTTACGCCAACAGGGCCCCTTTCAAGAGATTTTCCGAGGATCAATTCCATCGAAAAAAAACCTCCCATAGCCTCCAAGGGGAAGTCCTCCTTTTTTATTGGTTGACAGAACTCCCCCGAAAGAACAGGCCACCCCCATCTCCAGAAAATAAGATCTTTAAAAAAAGAGTTTCAAAAAAATTTTTTAAAGACAAATTGTTAACATTTTTTGTTTATATTAGACTCTTGTGATCGTTTTTGTTGAACGAAAAAGATAAAAAATGAAAAAATATATGAAGACAATCTTTTTTTGCACAGTTGGATTCTGTTTTTTAAAGCTCACCCCTCAAAGTTGGGCCATGAACCAATCCGGTCTTAATGAAGAAGGGCTCCCTGTCACTCAGAAAGAAACGGCTCAAGAGCAGAAAAACAGGCAAAAAGAAACAAAATTTAACAAAGCCCCTCCTTTACTTCCTAAAGGAAAGAAACCAATTCAGGAAGCCCCCGAAAAAGAACCTCAGAAAGAAGAAGGAACAGCAGGCATTCCTTTCCTTCCTAAAGGAGCGAAAGCGATTCAGATTAACAAAAGCAAAAGCAAGGAACCGGCGAAAGATTCAGGAGCCAAAGGAGGTTTCACCTTCATTCCCAAAGGAGCGAAAGCGATTCAGATCACCCAAAGCAATAGCAAGGAACCGGCGAAAGATTCAGGAGCCAAAGGAGGTGTCCCCTTCATTTCTAAAGAAATAAAGGGAGACCAAATGAAAAATAGGGGATCTACGAAAGAAGGAGAATTCACAGAAATCTCCCAACCCCTTCTGAAAGACATGGACTCAGACAAAAAAGATAAAAGCCACAATCAGAAAATCAGAGGTGTGAGAGGAGTCTCTCCATCTTTAAATTCGAGTGATACCAAAACCGACAGCACAGGAGAATCTCTCAATACAAAAGCGGGACCCAGTGAGACAACCGCAGGACCCAGTGAGACAACCGCAGGACCCAGTGAGA
>CAZGKG010000009.1:0-300 GCA_964525615.1 uncultured Rickettsiales bacterium
CCTTACCAACCCTCTTAACGAAAGTGGCGGTTTCTTTTCTGTGGCACTTTCCCTCAGGTCACCCTGGCTGGGGATTACCCAGCACCTTCTTTCCATCAAGCCCGGACTTTCCTCACCTTCGGTTTCCCCAAGGCGCGATCTCCCAACCTTCTGATCCCCTTAAGATAGGGAATATCTTTCCTGAAGGAAAGATAAATAATTTTTTAAATCTACCCCCCCCCCTCAAGGGCCAACAATTATCAGAAAAGATGCTTTTATCAGAAGTCCTTGGAGAAAAAGAGCATCGGGCTATGAAATGAG
>CAZGKG010000009.1:310-21245 GCA_964525615.1 uncultured Rickettsiales bacterium
GCTATCGAACGTTCTCTTAATTGGCTACAAAGAAGAGTACCCAAAAATCCTTATCAAAAGGCGATTGACCCTTTTTAGAGAGAATTTTATGTTTAAGTAAATAAAAGGAACACTAATGCAAAACCCCTCTTTTCCCCATCTTTATGTGATCGATCATCCCCTGATTTCCCATAAATTGTCCTATCTACGTGATTGTGGCACCGGAATGACTTTATTTCGTCAATTGTTGCGAGAAATTTCCCTTCTTTTAGGATATGAAATTACAAGGCGCCTCCCCCTCACCTCCATTTCTCTGAAAACACCCTTGGCAGAAACCCAAGGGCATGTGCTACAAAAAGAAGGGCTTGTCCTTGTTCCTGTTTTAAGGGCCGGCTTAGGAATGACAACAGGGCTTTTAGATTTAGTTCCCTTTGCACAGGTGGGACATATAGGATTGTATCGAGACCCAAAAACCATCCTTCCTGTTTCCTACCTAACACAATTGCCCACCTTTAAGGGACAATTTTTTTTGGTGTTAGACCCCATGGTCGCCACAGGACATTCCGCTGTAGCCGCTGTTCAAACATTAATCGAGCACGGGGTTCCCGAAAGTCAGATTCTTTTTTTGGCATTAGTGGTTTCCCCTGAAGGTATGACGGTGTTTCAAGAACGTTTTCCAAAAATTCCCCTCTATACAGCAGCCCTTGATGAAAAATTAAATGACAAAGCCTATATCCTTCCGGGCTTAGGAGACGCGGGAGATCGATTATTTGGCACCTTTTGAATGATTTTCGTAACTTCATAGAAAACACCACCGACGCTTAAAAACATGATACAATCACAAGGGGACCCAACAAAAAGCGCAACAGAAAGGAGAGTTTTATGCAAAATCGTTCAGGCATTATCATAGGAAGCATTTGTATCGCCCTTTCCCTTTCTGTATGCGGATATTTCTTATCTAATTCTCTCTACAAAATGCGTTTTTCTGACCGAACCGTTATGGCAAAAGGATTTTCAGAACGAGACGTGAAATCGAATTTAGCCGTATGGAACATCAATTTAAGCATCAAAGGGAACGATCTAAAGGAAATGCTCTTGGATCTTCAGACTCAAGAAAAAGTACTGATGGATTTTTTAAAAACCTATGATATCCCAGAGGACAACGTCTTTTTTGAAAACATTCATACCCAAGACCTGCTTCGGGCTCAAACAGACACCGCCCATCTTGCCCAAGGACATGAACCCCGGTTTCGTTACATATTGGGACAGTCAATCAAAATTCGCTCGTCTCATGTGGACAAAATCTCAAAGGCCATGGGTGACCAAAACGAGCTTGTCTCTTCAGGAGTCATGGTGCAATGGTCTCATGTCTCTTACTTTTTTACCAGTTTAAACGAATTACGTCCTAGCATGCTTTCCGAATCAATCAAAAGTGCTCAAAAAGTTGCACAGCAAATGGCCTATGATTGCGGAGCTCAGCTGGGGAAAATTCGAACCCTTAATCAAGGCATTTTTACCATTACCGCGCAAGATCAAAACAGTGGGGCTCAAACCTATGATGACAGCGCAAGTCTTTATAAAAAAGTCCGCATCGTCTCAACCCTCAGCTATTTTTTAAAGGACTAAAGCACATTCCCTCCAATTCCTAAAAACGAAAAGAAGATCTTAAAAAGGCATCAAGTTGCTCATAAGGGTGTGCCCATAGGGACGTTTTTGCAGATCAGAAAGTTCACCTCGTCCGCCGTAGGAAAAACGAGCTTCAGCGACTTTATCTGACGTAATCTCGTTGGAGGCACTGATATCTTGGGGTTGAATAATGCCCGTAATAAGCAAATCTCTGACCTCAAAATTCACCCGCAACTCTTGCCGCCCCATGATGACAAGCTTCCCACTGGGGAGCATCTGCGTCACAATAGCAGCAATTTTAAATTTGACTTTATCCTTACGAGAAATTTTTGACGTTGCGCTAAATTCAGGTTTACTCGAGGTATCCAAAAGATTACTTGGATCAACACCTTGAGGAAAAATATTTTTTAACTTTCCCTCATACCCAAACACATGGGGTGTCATTAAGCTCGACTTACTTTCACGGTTACCACTTGTTTCATTTTTTGTTTCCACCTTTTCATCTAATTCAATCAAGATCGTCACAATATCCCCAACCTTGCTTGCCCTTTGATCTTGGAAAAAAGAGCGCGCCCCTGTACGCCACAAAGAATTGGGTTGATAGGTGTTTTCGGTTACCGCAGGCATCGGCATATGAACAGGTTGATAGTCAGGATAAGCAGTCGGATCTTGGGTCCGGGTCAAGGGAGGAATATTTCCGGTATCTTGCAGGCGAATTCCCGTATAGCATCCTGTCAGGGAAAGAAGGCAAAAAAAAGGAAGAAAAATGAAATATTTCATGATGTTCTAACTCAATGCGTTAAGGCGAATACGACGGTTTTTTTCCACCACTCCCCAAAGAGGGGGGGCCGACTTCCCTTTGAGGGGATTCAAGACGCTAATCGTTTCTCCAAGACGTCCTTTCGTAAGGGCATGCCCCCCCGCTAAGGTGATAACAAGAGGACCTCTCTTGTAAAAGAGCTCTACGGCTTCTCCTTTTTCCACCAAATCCGGCGTCTTGAGATTTTTTCGAGAGGGAAATTCGCCGGCACGAATTGCATGACGGGCCCGAGCTCCCTTTAAAAGTTCAGGATCTGTGACAATATCTTTTAAAAGACGACTTTCCTCCATCAATTGCCATCGAATTTTTTCAAGACCACATTCTTCTCCTCCCTCAAGTCCCTCCTTAAAAACAGGGATTTTCCTTAAGAAAATGACCTGGCCATGCAAGTCAAAAGAGGAAACCGTTTGATGATCGAGGCTTTCAAGCAACAAATGAGCTGTAAATTTTTTATTATGGGGATTAAAATCAAGATCCTGAAGGGTCAATCCCGAAAACCCCTGAAAATTTCTGAAGGCTTCTTTTCCCAAAGGACGAATACGTACTGGCTGACCTAAATGCTCTTCAAGATGCTGCGTAAGAAAATGGATCATCTGATCCCAAGGAGTGATCGGTAAGACAGTTTTCTGAAAAGAAGTCAGGGAATTTTCCTGACCAACCCCCCTCACATTTGGAATCCAAAGGATCAAACTGAGCAAAGAAAAAAAAGCTGCTTTCAAGAGACAACACCCCCCAAGAGTTTTTAGATTTGAGAAATCTGGCTGATGTTCACTTTTTCCATATCTTGGGCCATACGCAAAAGTGCAGCATTAGCATTTCCATAACGCTGTGCCATCACGGCTTTGATCAACTCTTTAGAGCCGTCCACATTAGAACGCTCTACATATCCTTGCATCAACTCGCCAAAATAGGGCTCTCCGGGGTTTCCAGAAATAGGATCCCCCGATTCAAGAGTCGCGACAAAAAGCGTGTCCTCATGAGCCTCTAATCCTGCGGGATTAATGAAATTCTTTAAGGTGATTTGTCCTAATTCATCATAGGAGTTTTGACTGTTCAGCCCTAAAACTTTCCCCTCCCGAGTGATTTCTAATCTTTGGTACTTTGTCATATCAATGGTAATATTATCCGTCAGAGGATAATCGGTAATCGTACGCAATGTTCCTGTTGAGTCTACCTTTAGATGACCCAATCGGGTATATCCAGGCTCCATATTATCCCCACGATTCACCTCAAGAAAACCATCGCCATTAATATAGATATCCCACTGACTTTTCGTCGGCTCTGAAACCCCCAATCTAAAATCCCGAATTGTCGCGGCAAGCCGCACGCCCGTTCCGCCTTGAGGAGCAGGGATACCGGGTGTGGTACGCCCTCCTTGAGGGCCAACGGCACCTCCCTTGATATCTTGATAAATCAGGTTTTGAAAAACCGCTTCTGTTCTTTTAAACCCATTGCTTAATTGGTTGGCAAGATTATGGGCGGCATTTTCCATCGCTTGATCAGCAGCACTGACGCCCGTTGAAGCAATTTCTGCGGCGGTGAGGGACATTTAAATTCTCCTTTAATAAAGAGGCTTGTTTTGTTTCGTTAACCTTGAAGATGCAAGAGAGTGTGATTCAGCTGATGACAGGTTTCATCATATCGTCGTGCCATCACACCCAACATTTGATAATCATTGCGCGTTGTGGAGGCCTCCACTAAAATTTTAGACACCTGACCATTAGACCGTTCAAGAATTCCTTGTAACACTTTTGATCCAAGGGCAGGTCGGGGCGCTTCATCAGTCATGTATCGGTTATTCCCAGAGTCTTTAAGACTGTTGATATCATCAAATTCCACAAGGGAAATTTCTCCAAAACTATTTCCATGGGGATCAAAAATTTCACCATTTTTTCCAATGGATAATTCTTGTTGAGTGACGTCATTAGGGATCACGATTGCATCTCCCGATGTACTGAGAATGGGCGTTCCATCAATAACGCTTACAAGGGTTCCTTCCTCATTGGTGGAGAAAAAACCATCTCTTGTATAAGTACCATTCGCAAGTTCAAAAAAACCGGGACCTTGAATCGCCACATGAAAGGGATTATCGGTTTTTTCAAGAGCTCCAGGTGCACGATCTCTCCACTGAATCCCAAAAACAGGATAAGAAGTGTCTTTCAAACCATGCGCCATTGACTGTTGAAAGGGAACTTTAATGGCGTTGATACTCATCCCCATTTTTTTATGACCATTCACTGGGGTGCTCGCCAATTCCCAAGCAAGATTTTGAATGCGCGCATTGTCAACTAATTGTTTAGAACCAATGAGGTAAGGAATTGTCATGTTTTTCTTGTCTTTTCGTGTCATTTGAAAAAAGACCTTATAAAAAAAAATAAAAAAACCTGTAAAGAAAGGAACATTTTATGACTTTTTGAAAAAATAAGGGTGATTTTTAGACACGAATCAAACTGGAGACCCCATCATGGCTGATGAGCCCAAAAATGAAACAGACAAAAAAATCAGTGAAGGTGAGGCATCTGCTCCAAAAGTGCCTCCCCCTTCTTCCCCTTTAAAAACAATTCTGATGGTATCAGTTTTAGCGGCAAGCTTAGGAGGAGCCAGCGTTTTCCTTTTAATGACCCCTCAAGGAAAAAAAATGATGGGACTGGAAAAACCGAAACCCCCAGAAAAACCTCAGAAAAAAAACCCTCAAGAAAGCCCAAAAGAAGAGCCTCGACAAACTGGCATTTTCATTAATGTGCCAGATTTATTGATTAATTTAAAATCTGACGAATCAAAAGGACATTTTTTAAAACTTTGTTTAACTCTTGAAACTAAAACTCAAAAAGATGCTGACTATATTACAAAAGTGATGCCAAAAATTATTGATAGTTTTCAAATTTATCTCTTAGAGCTTCGAGTCGAAGACCTGAAAGGAGCAGAGGGCATTTATATGCTTAAGCAAAATCTTTTAGCGCGGGTAAACGCTGAAGTCGCCCCTTGCGAGGTCTCAGAAGTCCTCTTCCGAGACATGCTCGTTCAATAACAAGGATTAAGGATCGGATGGAAAATGGTCGTCTCTAAAAAAAATGCTCCTCCTTCCTCTAGGGAGGGATCAAATCCCCTTGTGTCTTCTCAGGAAAAACATGACTCTTTTCCTATCCTTGAGATGATTTTTGAACGTTTTTGCCATAATCTATCCATTACCCTTCAAAATTTAGCTTCCGTTGACGCAGAAGTTTCTTTTAAAGGAACAAAAACTCTTCACTTCGAACGCTATCTTGAAGAAATTAAAGATCCCACTGTATGGGGAGTTTTTCGCGCAGAAGAATGGGATAATGATTGTGTCATAGTCACCTCTCCGTTCTTTTTAAGACCCCTTCTAGAGCTGACTCTTGGAGGCTTTATAGAAAATGACCCCCCTCAAGCCCCCTCAAAAGAAGAAACAGGGTTTACTCTTGTTGAACGTCATCTGATTCAAAAAATTCTTCAAGTTTTTCTAGAATCCCTAAGTGCTCAGTTTAAAGAAATTACCCCTGTTAAATTCACCCTTTCTGGGATTGAAAATAACACCCGAAGATTGGTCGTTTTAAGAAACACAACCCCCTGTGTTATTGCTTATTTTTCCTTAAATTTAGATAGAATTCAAAGTGAATTTCAAATCATTTTTCCCTATACAGCGATCCAACCAGTTCGTTCCATTCTAGCCGAATCCTTTTTAGGGGAAAAAATGGGAAAAGACGCCTTATGGTTGGATCACATCCATGAAGAACTGCCCCAAGCCCATGTGGAACTAGAAGCCGTTCTTGACCAGGTTCATTTAAAACTTTGGGAGATTCTGAAATGGGAAAAGGGAAGCTCATTTTTTATTAGCACCACTCCTGATTCAAATATCGAAGTCAAATGTCTTGGCGAGCCTATTTTTATGGCAAAAATGGGGCAAAAAAATGGCCGATTAGCTGTTGCTGTTGAGGAATTATTTCTCAAGCCAGAAGATAGAGAAGAGGAACTCCAAGAATCTAAAGTCCCAATAATCGAAGAAGAAAAAGCACCCCCCTCTTAAATTTCGTTTGTTAAAAATTTTCAACCCCCTCCTTTGAAGGAAAGAGACGCAACCATGAAATTATCCATTATCTTTGATGCAATCGTTTGTATATGCCTCTTGGTAGGTTTTTTTTATACCCTTTGGTTTAATAAACGCTTGGTTGCCGCTCATAATAATCAACGACATTTTCAAAATCTTCTAGACACTTTCTCTACAGCGCTAGAGCGAGGTCAAAAAAGTCTCACCCAACTTCAAGAGACCAACAAAACAATCACCGAAGACATGAATCAAAAAATGTCTAAAGCCTCTTCTCTTCTGGAAGACCTAAGATTTTTTTCCGATCGAGGAGAAAACATTATGGATCACCTTGAAAACCAAATCCGCATCGCACGCACAATCAAACACGAATTTGAAAATCTTGTACGCCTTCGTGAAGAAAAGATTGAGGTTGAGGCACAAGCTGAAGTTGAGGCCGATGCTAAAATGCAAGATTTGTCTCAGATTGAGGCTGAGGTTGCAAAATCTCCTGAGGCAGAACTCGTAGACGCCTTTTCAAAAAAATCCTTTGGGGAAGAGATTCCACCAGAAACCGTTTTTAAGACAAAAGCCCGTCTGGACCATCCTTGGGGTATTCTTCAACGCAAAGAAGCAACCGTTATCAAGGCGAGGCTTTTGTCATGATTTTCTTAATCTTTGAGAAAATGAAAAGAAATTTTTGGGATCAGGTGCGTTTTGTCCCTTTTCTTATGGTAAGCACCTTAATCATGTTGGGAGTCCGTTTCCACGAGATGGGGCAAAAGCTTTCCGACTGGCTACAGCCTTCCTTCTTTCTCTATGGAAGCCCTGTCAAAGCCGCAACTCCTCTTAATGCCTCCTCCCCATCCCCTTCCAAAGAGGAAGGAAAGGCTCAAATAATCCCTATGGAAAAATTATCCGATTCCTCCGCACCTTCAGAAAACGAGACACCTTTAAAAGAAAACACGTCCGAAAAATTTGATCTTCTCAATTTAAGCCCAGAGGAATTTGAGGTTGTTCAACGAATCCTCACCGAAGGCAAAGCCTTAGAAGAAAAGAAAGAAAACCATCTCCATCAGGCAAAAATGGAGGTTCTTAACAAAAATATTTTGTTAAAAATTGAGCAACTCCAAAAACTTAAACTGATTTTAGAAAAAACCATTACGCAACAAGAGAAAAAGAACCATAGCAATCTTCTAGAATTGGTAAAAATGTACGAAAGCATGAAACCACAAGAAGCCGCCCAAATTTTTAGCAACCTCGATTTGGATGTTACCCTTTCGATCTTCAGACAAATGAAGGGGAAAAAAGCATCTGCGATATTGGCTAGCCTCCCTCCCCAAAACGCCGGACAAATCACATCGGCCTTAGCACAAGAGAACGAACAGATGAAAGAAATTCAAAGCTAAACAGTGGCAATATCAGGGGCATCAATCGCCTTCATCCCCACAATATTATAGCCTCCGTCAACATGATGGATTTCCCCTGTCACACCACTTGCAAGATCGCTGAGTAAGTACAAAGACGCACCCCCCACATCCCCCAGGGTAATGTTGCGACGTAATGGAGAATTATACTGATTCCATTTAAGAATATAGCGAAAATCCCCAATTCCTGACGAAGCCAATGTTTTGATTGGACCTGCTGAAATGGCATTGACCCGGATGCCTTCCGGTCCCAAATCTGCCGCTAAATAACGCACACTGGATTCAAGAGCTGCCTTTGCGACCCCCATCACATTATAATGGGGCATCACCCGCTCGGACCCTCCATAAGTCAAGGATAAAAGACTACCACCCGCAGACATCAAAGGTTTGGCATAACGGGCAACTGCAGTAAAGGAATAGCAAGACACGTTCATCGTATGAAGAAAATTATCACGCGTAGTGGACAGATAGAGTCCTTTTAATTCATCTTTATCGGAAAAAGCAATGGCATGAACCACAAAATCAATAGACCCCCAAACTCCTTTGACATGATCAAAAAAAGCTTCTATCTCATCGTCTTTCAACACATCACAAGGAAAAACCAAACTATTGCTTAAAGAGTCAGCTAAAGGACGTACTCGCTTTTCCAACACCTCTCCTTGATAACTAAAAGCAATTTCTGCACCGTGTTCCGCAAGTTTTTCTGCGATTCCCCAGGCAATGGAAAGATGGTTCGCAACCCCCATAATGACGCCCCGTTTCCCCTTCATTAAACCAGAGTTCTCTTCCATATACTGACTTACCTCTCAAAAAATGATAGGGTATCATTAAGTATCTCTTTTAAAAATGCAACTTTTTTGGAAAGGTGATTGTGGGTCAAAAAAAGATCACCATTGTGACGGGTCCTACGGCCAGTGGAAAATCTTCCTATGCCCTGGATTTAGCGCTTCAGTGGGATGGTGTTATTTTAAATGCAGATAGCGTGCAACTTTACAAAGGCCTTCCCCTACTTACAGCCCAACCATCTCCTGAAGCCAAAGAGATGGTTCCTCACTTACTTTACGAGATTTTTCCCTCCAACGCCCCCTTTTTTTCAGCGGGTCAATGGATCGCAAGGCTCCATCCTCTTGTAGAGACTATTTTAAATCACGATCAAACACCTCTTGTGGTGGGGGGAAGTGGTTTTTATCTGTTAGCCCTCACCAAAGGATTATCCCCCATTCCCCCAGTCCCCCTTGAGATACAGAAAAGTCTTGAAGAAGAACCCTTGGCTGATCTTTACGCCAAGCTGTGCCATATCGATTCCTTGTGCGCCGCCCGCTTAAACCCCCATGACTCCCAAAGGATTATGCGGGCTGTTGGGGTCTGGCAATCCACCAAAAAAACCCTCAGCCAATGGCATGAAGAACCACGCCTTCCCCTGCCCTACACTTTTGACATAAAAGTACTGATGCCTGAAAAAAGTCTTCTTTGGCTTAAAATAGAACACAGATTAAAGGAAATGATCAAGGCGGGTGTTTTTGAAGAGATCAAAGTTTTTCTAGAGACTTTAGAGAACAAAGATTTAGAATTTCCTCTCAAAAAAGCAGTGGGATTTCAAGAAATAAAGGCTTTTTGGGATGATCAGATGACCCATCCAGAGGCCATACAAAAAATTTTGGAAAAAACCCGTCAATACGCCAAAAGGCAAATGACCTGGTTCCGCCATCAATTACCTTCTTACACCAAAATATAAAAAACCCTAAAAGGGTTCTCAAATATCAAACCGAGGCTCAAAAAAACGCCGCAATCTTTTATAGCCATTGCGGGTAATCATCAAAATGATCAAATCACGAGGACATAATATAAAATCGTCCGTTGGGAAAAGAATTTCTTCCTGGCGAATAATCGCTGAGATCATAAGCTCTCTATTGCTGTTAATATCCCCACAAGAAAGACCAACGGCATAAGCGCCAGGATGCAGATCGATTTCCATAATTTCCCCAGTACGATCTCCTAAAGAGTACACAAGCTGAATATACCCCTTCCTGACCCTTTGAAGAATCAAGGAAATAGTCAAGGTGGATGGACTAAGGATTTTATCAATTCCCAAAGACAGCATGAGGGAGGTATATCCCCGACGATTGATGAGGGTAACGGCTCGACGGGCGCCATGCTTTTTGGCCAAAAGAGACCCCAAAATATTCACCTTATCATCATCTGTCACAGCGACCACTGTATCAACGGACTCAACTCCCGACTCTTGAAGAATCGTGGTATCTAAGGCGTCCCCTTGAAGCACAAGAGTCGTCTTGAGTTTATTCACCAAATGGCGTGTCTGGGATTTATCGTACTCAATAAGCGTCGAGGAAATAAAGGGATGGTTTTTTTCAATTTCCTCCGCGAGTCTTAATCCGACACGCCCGCCCCCAAGAATCAAGAGGCGTTGATTTTTTTCATCTTTATAACCCAAGGCATCTATAAAACGGTTTAGACTCGTCTCTGGAAGCAAAAAATACACCTCATCCCCAGGAAGAAGCTCATCACGATCTGTAAAGTTAAAAACCTGCTTGTTTCTTAAAACCCTTAAAACGATAAGATGTAAATCAGAAAAAATGGTATCAAGATGACGAATTGGGGTAAAAAAGAGAGGGCTTTTAGGAGGGAGCTTTATCCCTAACACTCGAAAACGACCGTTCGCAAGAGAGAAAACATCAAAAGCAAAAGGGACCTGCAAATGACGCGAAATAGCAGCAGCCACCTCTTCCTCAGGAGAAATCATCACGTCAATGGGAAGATAAGCATCACAATAAAGTTTAGACCAAGTGGACTGAGTATAGTGCATATTCCTTAAACGGGCGATTTTAAGACCAACATTAAAAATCGAATGGGCCATCTGACACGTGACAATATTGATTTCGTCACTTTCTGTAACAGCAATCAAAATATTGGCATTTTCTGCCCCCGCCCGCTGAAGGGTTGCCGGATCAGCAGCATTTCCTAAAATTGTCTGCAGATCCACCTTATCAGAAATCTCTGAAAGAACAGAAGAAGACGAATCCACAAGGGTAATATCATATTCCCCTTCGAGATACTGGGCGATACTTAAGCCCACATGGCCGCCCCCGCAAATAATAACCTTCACGAGTTCAAACTCTTCATCAGAAAAATTCCCTTAGATTTTTAGAGAGATCTTTTGTTCCCTCCAAGTTTGATAGAGAAAAAGAGGAAGATCAAGATTTTTGAGACGTCGAACTAAACAGAAATTTGCTCAGCAAAGATTCAAAACTGACCGAAGACTGAGTTTCTAAAATTTCATCTCCGGCAGATAAAAAAGACTCTTGGGACCCTGGCAGGATGGAAAGATACTTCCCCCCCAAAAACCCATCACTCAGAATTTGAGCTGTACTGTCTTCTGGGATACGAATGTCCGACAAAACATCAAAACGCACAACGGCAAGATAATTTTTTGGATCTAATGTCACCTCTTGCACATTGCCAATTCTGACACCACCAACCCTCACCTCACTTCCCACCAACAGGCCATCAATATGCTCAAAGCGGGCTCCCAATAGATATCCATTACCTGAGCGAAAACCTGAGCTTTGAACATAGGAAAAATAAAAAAAGCCCGCCGCCAGAACCAAGACAAAGGCCCCCATCAAGGCCTCAAAAAAACGTCTTTCCCCAAAAACCATTAAGAGGAACCCCTCGATGAAGAAGAGGGAGGAACCCAAGCCTCATAAAGAGGCTTCACAAAAAAACCTCCTTCTTTCCTTAAGGATTTAACAGGATTAAAAGCAAAAAGAGTGCCGGTCAAATTAGGCAAATGAGGCTTTTCCCAAAAATGATTTTTTTCCTTTTTTAATGGAGGGCGCTGTCTTTGGTGGCGTAACCACGCATTCCAAAGGGGAGGAACCTTTGACGCCTCTGGAATCCCATGATAAATAACCCAACGAGGCTCAAGACGCCAATCGGGAAAAGTCCCTCTATGGCGATAATACCGGTTTTTCCAAGGGTCTTGCCCGACGTACTGACCTTTAACCAAAGTGCGAAAATAAATACCCAACATGCGTCAAATCCTAAAAAAAGATCCCTGATCTCTCTTAGTATACTACACGAAAGACAAAAAAAATGTCTATGACATTAATCAAAAGAAAAAATTAGCTTTTGATTAAAGGACGCATTTCTAGATGAAGCTCTCTTAATTGATCCTTCAATACGGGGGCAGGAGCATTCATCAACAAATCTTCAGCCTTCTGGTTTAAAGGAAAGGCGACAACTTCCCGAAGATTGGGTTCTTGAGCCAAAAGCATCACAATGCGATCCACACCAGGGGCACATCCACCATGGGGTGGCGCCCCATACTGAAAAGCGCGCAAAAGACCACCAAAACGGTCTTCCACCTCCTTTGGGGAATATCCGGCAATGGCAAAAGCTTTAAACATCACCTCAGGTAAATGATTCCGAATCGCCCCACTGGAAAGCTCAATCCCGTTGCAAACAATATCATACTGATAAGCCTTAACGGTTAAGGGATCTTGCGTCTCAAGAGCCGTCATCCCCCCCTGGGGCATCGAAAAGGGATTGTGGGAAAAGATAATCTTTCCGGTCGTTTCCTCTTGCTCATACATGGGGAAATCTACGATCCAACAAAAATGAAAGACGTCCTTTTGTAGAAGATCTAAATCTTCTCCCAGTTTTTTTCGAAGGGCACCGGCAATTTTTTCCGCCGTCTTAAGGGGTTCTGCCACAAAGAAAACCACATCCCCCGCTTCAGCCCCCAATTGATTTTGCAGTTCCGCCAACTGAATGGGTGTCAGAAATTTAGCAATGGGACCTTTGGCTCCTTCTGCCTCGAATACAATGTAGCCAAGGCCACCGGCTCCTTGATCTTTTGCCCATTCACCCATTTTTTCAAAAAAACGACGAGATTGAGCAGCCCCTTCAGGAAGGCGCAAGGCCCGCACCACAGCGCCCTTTTCAATAGCCGACAGAAAAAGAGAGAAACTTGATTCCTTGAAAAAGGCAGTAACATCTTGAATAAACAAAGGATTACGCAAATCCGGTTTATCCGAACCATACCGAAGCATTGCCTCTGAATAGGGAATGCGCTGAAAAGGGGCAGGTGACACTTTGTAGTTCTGAGAAAATTCCTCAAAAACCCCCTGTAAAACAGGCTCAAGCGCCGCAAAAACCTCCTCTTGCGTCACAAAGGCCATTTCCATATCTAATTGATAAAATTCCCCGGGAGAACGGTCCGCCCGACTATCTTCATCACGAAAGCAAGGAGCGATTTGGAAATAACGATCAAATCCTGCCACCATCAAAAGCTGCTTAAACTGCTGAGGAGCTTGAGGCAAGGCATAAAAACATCCTGGGTGTAATCTGCTTGGCACCAAGAAATCTCGTGCCCCCTCCGGAGAGCTAGAGGTAAGAATGGGCGTTTGAAACTCAAGGAATCCTTGGTCTAACATCCGCCTTCTTAAGCTTTGAATCACGTGAGATCTTAAGACGATGTTCTGATGAAGGCGCTCACGACGTAAATCCAAAAAACGATATTTCAGGCGTGTTTCTTCTGGAAACTCCCCCTGATGATTGACCTGAAGAGGAAGAGGGGCCGCCTCACAAAGAACCTCAAGGACATCAAGAAAAAGCTCCACCTCTCCCGTTGCCATTTTGGAATTAACAGTCTCCGGCGCCCGCGAAAAAACCGCGCCCTCAAAACACACAACGCTCTCTAATTTTAACTGGGTCGCCGCCTGAAACACAGGGCTTTCCGGCATCACAACACATTGAGTTAAACCATAATGGTCCCTTAAATCGATGAATAAAAGATTCCCGTGATCCCGTTTCCTATGAACCCATCCTGAAAGACGCACCCTTGTTCCCACATTTTTCAAACGTAAATCTCCACAGGTATGGGTTCGGTAGGGATTTAAAGGAGAACACAAAGGATATAATTTCTGCATGGTTTTTAAGGACATTAGCTGTTATTTTGAGTAAATCTGACATACTTAAGGTTTTTTTTCAATTCAATGCATGTAATTTCTACAACAGCTGAGCTTGTCCATTTTTTTTCTCGTTTTTCTACTTCCCCACGCTTTGTCGCCGTTGATACGGAATTTATTCGAACCCGTAGCTATTGGCCTCAACTCTGTCTCATTCAAGTCGCAGCAGAAGACTGGGCCATGGCGATTGACCCTCTGGCCGCCGGCATCGATCTTTCCCCTTTGTGGGCTTTTTTAGAACGCCCTGATATTTTAAAAGTCTTTCACGCCGCCAGACAAGATTTAGAGGGGATTTTTTTTCTCACAGGAAAAATTTTTCAACCACTGTTCGATACCCAAGTAGCCTCTATGGCCTGTGCCTTAGGAGAAGCCATTAGCTATGAAAATCTCGTAGCCACCCTTTTAGGAAAAAATCTCGACAAAACAGAACGCGTCGTTGATTGGTCAAGACGTCCCCTTTCAGAAAAACAAATACGTTACGCGCTAGACGATGTCATTTATCTGAAAGAAATTTATCCTATGGTTTCCCAATCTTTAAAAGAGTGGGGAAGAGAATTATGGATTCAAGAGGAAATGACCCTTCTCAAAGATCCTCAAACTTATTCGCCCGATTTTGAAAAAGCCTGGAAGAAGGTGAAAGGGGGCGCTTCCCTTCCCGGTCTGACAGCAAAGGGATTTTGGTTTTTAGGAAAATTAGCCGCTCAACGAGAGCATCTCACTTCAACCCATAACATCCCGCGTCGCCATTGGCTTAAGGATGAGAGAATCTGTGATCTGGTTTTGCTTTTCGAAAAGACGCCCGAGACTCTCCCCCAACAACCCCTGCCTAAAGAGGTAAAGGACTGTGTCGAAAAAATTCTTTCAGAAAGCGAGACGATCTCTTTTGCCGATATGCCCTTGCCTCCTGGAAAACGAAAGGCATTAGCCTCAGAGTTAAACACCTATGGGCTCTTATCAACCCTCCTTAAAGAATGCGCAGCACGTTCTGCTGTCGCCCCTAAGCTGATTGCCACTCGTGAAGATCTTGAATCTTTGATTTGGTCTTACCAAAAGAAAAAAAATCCGGCCCCTGACACTCCCCTCATGGTGGGATGGCGCTACGATCTTTTTGGAATTCACGCGATGAAACTACTGAAAGAATCCCTCCTGTAATTCAAGCCCATATCTCCCTCCCCTTCTTCTTGAAATATTCAAAAGAGACACCCAAAAGGGGGGAAACCCCTTGACCAGAGCGACTTAAACTGATCATCTAGAATTATTTAATGATCTTTGCCCCCAGGAGGGATATGTTGACACTTGAGAACTTTCTTTACAAAAAAGCCTTTACTTCTAAACTGTTATTTTTGCCTTTTCTTTGTGGTATCATCCTTGGAGGCGTGACAGAAAAAGCCATTGCCGATGCTCCATCGGTCTCGGAAAAATTGGCAGCACCTTCTCTTAAAAAGGAAAATCAAAAGGCGGATAATCGTGTTGCTTTTTTGGTGAACGGTGAAGCGGTTTTTACAAAGACTCTTGAAGATCGCATCCGTTTTACCGCCTTAACCCTTGGCATGGCTGCCTCTCCTGATATTTTAAGCAAATTACGCACCTCTGTGATTCAAAATTTAACCAATGAAATTCTGCAGCGGCAGATGGCCACTAAAATGGACCTCAAGATAGATGAAAAATCTGTTGAGGAAGCCTGGACGTCTCTTGAAAAAGACAATCAAATGAAGCCCGGTGACCTTAAACAATTCTTTAAGGCAAATGGGCTTTCAGAAAACATTTTGAAGAATCAAATTCGCTCCAATCTCTTGTGGATGGATTATATACGTAAAAGGTATGAGTATGGGCTGACCGTCGCACCTCAAGAAATAGATATTTTTTTAAATCGCTTTGAGAACAAAAAAAATACTGCCCTGTATAATATAGCAGAAATTGTTCTATACGTGAGTGATGCTCAAAATGATACCAACATAAAACGCCAAGCCCAACAAATTGTTGAATGGATCAAAAACGGCACCCCTTTCCAAAAACTTGCCCATCAGTTTTCTCAAAGTGCTTCTAAAAATCAGGGAGGATATTTAGGGTGGGTCTCGGAAAACGATCTTGAAGAGCCCCTTTTAAAAGCCCTCCATCAAATGGCACCCGGTATGCTTTCTGTACCAATTCGCACCGCCTCAGGGTATGTCATCTTGGCGTTTGTGGGGCGCAAAGATCCGTCACCCGAGGCCGTTCCAACACCTCATAGGAACCAAGTAATGGCCATCTTAAAGTCAGAACATCTTGAGAGGCTTGCAAGGCGAGAACTGACTGCTCTTCAGAAAAAAATGACTCTGGAGATTCGAGAATAATGATTTCGGAGAACATCTTGATTTTTCATTTTTTAAAAAAAATAAGGCCTGCTGCGTTGACAAGAAACATAGGGACGGGCATCCTCTTCTCTCAGATTGGTAGCGCGAAGTGAGACGAATGAATCCTTCTTTTTTGAAACGGTTGGGTCAAGGTTTTTTCTTTTCTTCCTACCTTCTTTCCCTTTCAGGATGCACCCCCACCATCCAAAACAGGGGGTGGATTCCTCAAGAGTGTCTTTTGGACCAGTTTAAACCGGGAATCACCACCAAGGATCAGATACAATGTGCGTTGGGGGTCCCTACTTTGATTTCCACTTTTGATGATAAAACCTGGTACTATATTTCTCAGGTCACAAAATCCGAAACCTCCTTTTCCCGTCCCAAATTGTTAAAAAGTGACGTTTATGTCTTTGAATTTGGTCCAGATCAACGGCTGATTTCCTACGAGGTTTTTGACAAAGAAAAAATTCGAGAAATTACCCCTGTCCCTCGTGAGACCGATACCCGCGGATATAACGTTTCTATCTTGAAACAGATGTTTAAAAATCTGGGTCGTTTCAACGCAGGTGGTCAGCAAAAATAAAAGGAGCAATCGGTGCCTTCCTTTTCCTTAAGAATCATTCTTCTGGCAGGGGGTGGAAGCCGCCGGATGTTGTCAGACCGCTCAAAGGTTCTTCATACCCTCGGTGGAAGGCCTGTTTTGGCTTATGCACTTCATCAAGCCCTGACTTTAGATCCTTCGGAAATAACGGTTGTGGCATCGCCTGCTTTAAAAAAAGATCCTCTCTTTTTCTCTCTTCTGCCTCCGCAGATACAAGTTGCCCTTCAAGAAGAGCCTCAAGGAACGGGAAATGCTGTGGCCGTGGCTTTAAAAAGCTTTCCCTTAAAATCTGCCCCCTGCCCTCTTGTTTTAGTTCTTTTTGGTGACACACCTCTTTTAACCCCAAAAACCCTTCAAGCCTTTTTGGACCACCACCAAAAGTCCGCCTCGGATCTTTCGATTTTAGGCATTACCCCTCCCTCTCCTTTTGGGTATGGACGTTTAATCGTGGATTCTCATAAAAGGCTTACCGCCATCGTGGAAGAAAAGGATGCGGATGAAAAAACACGCTCTCTTCCCCTTTGCAATGGGGGTGTCATGCTTTTAGGAGAGTCAGTTCTGCCCCTTCTTTCCCATCTTGAAAAAAGAAACAAAGCAGATGAGTATTACCTAACGGATTTGGTAGCTTTGGCCCATAGCGCTGGTAAAAAATGCACCTTTTTAGAAGCTCCCTTTGAAGAGGTCATGGGGATTAATACCCGCTCTGATCTCAGCCAAGCAGAAAATTACCTTCAAAATCTTTGGCGGGAAAAAGCGCTTTCAGAAGGCGTATCCCTGATAGACCCTCAGAGTGTGTATTTTTCTTTTGACACAAAGCTTTCACAAGACGTGACCCTATTTCCCCATGTGTTTTTAGGGCCAGGAGTCGTCCTGCATGAGGGAGTAACCGTTCTGCCCTTTTGTGTTTTAGAAGAAGTAGAGATTAAAAAAGACAGCCGTGTCGGCCCTTTCTGTCATCTCAGAAGCCAGACGGTTTTGGAAGAAGGGGTTTGTGTCGGAAATTTCGTCGAAATTAAAAAAAGCACCCTTGGGGCTCGGGTTAACGCAAAGCATTTAAGTTATCTGGGAGATGCAATTTTAGGAGCAGGCGCTAACGTAGGGGCTGGCACCATTACCTGCAATTACGATGGAAAAAACAAGCACAAAACCTTGATCGGCAAAAACGCCTTTGTAGGATCACAAACAGCCCTTATTGCTCCTGTTTCTGTGGGAGAAAGCGCAATAATCGCTGCAGGAAGCGTGATTACAGAAGACGTTCCTGCCCATCACTTAGGCATCTCCCGTTCCCCTCAAAAAAACCTAAGCCGTCCATCAAAAGCCTCTCAAAACACCTCAAGTCCTTAAAAAAACCTATGGTGGAAGCAGGCGACCTCCTCATCGGTAGTTCAGCACTTTGCATGGTCATACAAAGCGTTCTAGGAGTCAGAGCCTTTTGGAAACCTTCTCATTGGCCAGAAAGATTAGCGCCTGTTTTCTCTTGGATCCACTGCTGCTTAACAATAGGGGCCTTTGGGATTTTATGTTATCTCCATGGAATTTTAGATTTTTCCTGTACTGTTGTTTTTGCCCACACCCAAAATCACCTTCCCCTCTTATATCGACTTGGAGCGGTGTGGAGCAGCAGTGAAGGGTCCCTCCTTTTGTGGATGGTTATTTTAGGAATGGGGGGGGGGATACTAACACGATCCTTCTTTCAATCATCAAGAGAGCGCGCTCAAGTGTTGGGACTTTGGGGATTGTTCTGCTTTTCCTTTTGGATTCTTGTAATTTTTTTCTTTAACCCTTTTCTTCGCCTCTCTAAAATCCCTCTAGAAGGGTTAGGTCTCAATCCCTTACTCCATGATCCCTCCTTGATGATTCATCCTCCTCTTTTGTATCTTGGTTATGCAGGACTATGCTTTCCTTTCCTGTTTACTCTTAAACGATGGATTTGTTTGTGGGGCCTTCAATCCTCCCCAGTGCCACCATTAGATTGGGCCCCTATCATGTCTTGGACATTGATCAGCTGGAGCTTTTTGACCTTAGGACTAATGACAGGAGGAATTTGGGCCTACTATGAACTGGGATGGGGAGGGTACTGGTTTTGGGATCCCGTAGAAAATATTGCTCTCTTGCCTTGGCTTTTGGCCACAGCCATGATCCATTGGGGAAAAGGTCGTCCTCTCTCCTCAAGAGGATTCGAACTGCTGACGATGCTTGTCTTTCTTTTTGTCCTCTGGGGTACAACTCTTACCCGCGGCGGTCTCTTGATGTCGGTTCACAGTTTTTCTTCCCTGCCTTCACGAACCCTTCCCCTTCTGATCATGACCCTTATCTGGACCTTTGTAAGCCTTGCTTTTGGGGGGGCCTCTCTTAAAGTTTCCCAAAATGGTAAGAGAGATCCTTTTGACGTAAACCTCCTTTCCAAAACCCCTGTTCTTTTTTTAAGCATTGTTGCTGTTATCATTGCCTTTGGTACTTTTGCCCCTCCTCTTTTTTTTTTTTTTTTTTCTGTCGATCCATCCTTTTACAACAGCACCCTTTGGATTTTAATGATCGGGCCTTTTGCTTTGATGCCCCTGATCCCTTTTTGGGGACGATTTAAGGAAATTTTCCCCTTTTTTTTGCTAGCTGCTGGCGTTTTTTGGATTTTACTTTTCTTTGTCACCTTCCCCAGCGTTAAATCCGCTCTTTGCTTAGGGCTGTCCGTTTGGATGGGAATTGGAAGTTTACCCCTTTTAAAACGTCCCTCCCAAAGGGCTCAAGGCATTGGTCATCTTGGAGTAGCCCTTTGTCTTTGTGGAATCTGCTGCAGTAGCTTTTGGAAAAAAGAAATTCAAACCCCCCTCATCATCGGGGAAAAACTTTTTCTTGGAAAAGAAACGCTTCTTTTCGAAAAAGTAACCCTTGAAAAAAAACCTTTGTTCCATCAAGAAAAGGCTTTTTTTCTTTTACAAGGAGAAACAGAACAAGAAATTTCTGCTGAAAAACGTCTTTATCATCCGCAAGAATTAATCACATCAGAAGCCACCCTTCATCCCACTTTCTTCCATGATCTATTAATTAGTTTGGGAGATTACGTCAAAGCCGATACTTGGATCGTTCACGTATCCTTGACACCTGGAACCTGGGGAATTTGGTTGGGAGGTATCCTTATGATTCTTGGCGGCTTAATCTCTTTTCTCAAAGCCAGAAAACAGCAAAAACAAAGGAATCTAAAAAAATATCAATAAAATTCTTGATATTTACTTTTTTCCTGATATCATGTTTCTATGATATGGTTCAATAAAATATACCATTTCTTGTTATATTTAAGGGCTGGTTTTTAAAGAGCTGTATTTTTCTATTTAAAAAAAAAGAGCCGGGGATTAACCCGGCCAAATTTACAGGGAGGCTTCACGTCTCAAGAGACGTAAGACCGACAAAGCCGGCCTTTTGAACCCAGAGGGTTCTTTTCGGGTATTGCACCCGAAAAAAAGAGAGCGACATTTTACCATTCACCTAACAACTGTCGCTTTCTTTGCTATTTATTATCTGATCTACAATAAAATTGCAAGTTATTTTTTAAAGAAATGTAAAGAAAGATGTCAAAAGAGTTCACAAAGACCGCTTCCATCACATTTTAAAAGACAAAAAATTAATAAATTCTTCAAAAAAATTAAATAATTATGAGATTTTTTTTATTACAAAAACCATCTTGCGTGCTTGCATGACCAACATATGCTGCCCCCCTTTCGCTTCCAAATGATCACCCCTCCCTCAAAAAGACAAAAACCTACTCATGTGAGGCTGATCGTGAAGAGAAATTCCCTCTAAAAAACGGGTCCTTCTGGACATATACGTCATGACGGATAACGTAAGAGGTGGGAAAACACAAATCCCTCCCCTCAACATTCTTCCCTAAAGAAAACAGAAGGAACTTCCCCTCTCTTCCCTCAATTTTTTTTTATCTTTCTTTCTTTTTTGGGAATATGTTGACTTTTAGGCCAGGTCATTTAATTTTTTAAAAGTATTTATTTTTTGAGAGTTTTTTGGACATGAAAAAGAGAAGCTATCTCAAATCGACCTTATTTTTCCTCACGCTTTTGACAACCGCTTTCCCCTTAAGGGCGATGTACAGGGGAGGCCCTGAGGAACA
>CAZGKG010000010.1:0-6586 GCA_964525615.1 uncultured Rickettsiales bacterium
GGGCTCAACATTCTTTATTTTCAACAGAAGGTACGTTATAATTAAGTAATTTTTTTCATACGATAATAAAGGATTGTGATATGAGCCGTTTTCTTGTTGCTTCTTTGCTCACCACAACAATTTTCTTAAGCGCTTGTGCTCCTCGTTTAGGCGGCAATGATTACTCCGTTTCCAACGCAGGTGATCTAGGAGAGATTTTGCCAGGAACGATTGTGGGAAGAAAAGTTGTTAAAATTGCAGGGCGTGACGCGGGCAAAGAAAATATACCTGGTGTCGGGGCTTTGATTGGCGGTGGTACAGGCGCCTTATTAGGATCCCAGATTGGTAGGGGTTGGGGAAGCGTCGCGGCAGGTGTTGGGGGCGGCCTCTTAGGCGGCGTGGGTGGACATTACGCTGAAAAAGCCTTGACAGAGCAAGAAGGCTTCGAATATCAAATCCGCCTTGATAGTGGAAAATCCGTTTCAATCGTACAGGGCGCTGAAC
Organism: uncultured Rickettsiales bacterium; assembly: GCA_964525615.1. Taxonomy (GTDB): domain Bacteria; phylum Pseudomonadota; class Alphaproteobacteria; order Holosporales; family CAZGKG01; genus CAZGKG01. The sequence continues at coordinate 484 of CAZGKG010000010.1, forward strand.
CTAACTTAGGGGTGGGCCAAAGAGTGAATGTTATTTTATCCACAAGTGGAAAACGTTCACGGGTTTTACCAGCTTAATTAATCTCTAAGAGCCCCTCCTTTTTTAAGGGGCTCAAAACCGTTTTAAAAAGGGCATAGAATCAATGATGAAGGTTGGCGTCTTCTGTGGGAATGCCTCTCCTTTCCGCCCCTTATATCAGGAAGATGCCCAGCATCTAGGACTTCTTTTGGGCTTAGGAAAAATTCCTATTTTTTGTGGAGGCAGCAGCGACGGTCTGATGGGGCGCTTTATTCAAAGCGCTTTGGATGCAAGCGGCAAGATTTATGCTGTCATGACAGAACAAGAGATCTCTCTATCAAAAGGAGATATCCTACCCTTTACGGACCTGATCGTCGTTAACTCTATTTTTTCTCAGAAAATACGTCTTTTTCAAGAATCAGATGCCTTCATTGCCCTACCCGGAGGGATCGGCACCTTTTCTGAGGTCTTGGACTTACTTCTGGAAAAGCAAGTATTCAACGTAACAAAGCCTCTCATTTTGCTTAACAGTACAGGTTATTGGGATCATTTCATCACCTTACTGGTTCAAATGAGAGAAGAGGGGTTTATCAAAGAGACCGATCTCAACTTTTTCCAGATCGCCTATAGCCCTCAAGAAGCCATTAATTTTCTAAAAAAATCCCCTACCTCAAGATGAAACAAGTCCCTGAGAAAATCTGGGTAACACTTCCAGTAAGGTCAACTGGTTACGATGCCGTTTAAGCACCTTAATTTCCAAACCATACAAATAAAACTGTTGCCCCTCTTCAGGAATACGTCCGGTTTTCTCAAGGATCAATCCCGCAAGAGTCGCCGCCTTTGACTCAGGTAAGTTCCATTGATATTGGCGGTTTAAATCTCTTAAAGTCACTGTTCCTTGAATTAAATGAGAAGGACCTGCCACATGGATACCGGGAAGATCCACATCATTTTCGTCAGTAATATCCCCTACAATTTCCTCCAAGATATCTTCAAGGGTTACCATCCCCAAAAGAGACCCATATTCATCAACGACAAAGGCTAAATGGGCATGTCTTTCACGAAAGGCGAGGAGTTGATTCAGTAAAGTCGTCGTCTCCGGGATAAACCAAGGGGGCGAGGCCATTTCAGTCATGTCCAGACCCTTATTTTTTCCAGATTTTTTCAAAGCCCGAAAAAGAGTTTTGCTATGGAGAATGCCCACAATATTATCTTGATTCTCTTTCCACAAAGGAATCCGAGTAAAAGGAGCGCTCAAAATTTTTTCAATAATTTCTTCATTGTTTTCATCAACATTGACCATAAACATTTTGTTGCGATGAACCATCACCTGGGACACAGAAACTTTTGTTAAATCAAGAATGTTTTTAAGCATGGTGCGCTCATGGGTTGCAACCGCATCACCTATATGAAGGTCGATTGCCCCACGGAGTTCTTCAGCAGTCGCAGCCGCCGCTGGTGGAGGCAGTTTCACGCAAAAGATTCGCAATGAAAAACGTGCCACATGATCCACAATAGCCGCCACAGGAGATAAAAAAGATCTTAAAAGAGACAGTCCCCAAACAAGACGCATCGCTGCAGTTTCAGCCCTCTGAAACACAAGCATTTTAGGCAACACTTCCAAATAAATGGTAATAAAAATGCTTAACAATCCCGCAGCATAGACAGTCCCCAAAGGGCCAAAAATCAAAGTTAAAGCCCATGTCGCCAAAGCGGTCATCGACGTCATAACCCAAGTATTGGCTAGAAGGATTGTCGCAATAAGTTGACCCATTTGGCTTTGCAGCTTTAAAACCAAAGCAGCCCTCTTATCTCCCTTTTGACTGAGATGATGCAACTTGATGCGAGAAGCAGCCGTCATCGAGGTTTCGCTGGCGGAAAGTACAGCGGACACTAGGGCAAGAACAACAATTACGAGAAACACAAACATCGCAACACCATCTTTTGTTTTAAGAGGCCCTCATTCCAAAGAAGGGGGCTGCTCTTGCCCCACAGAAGATTGTCCCGACGCCAAATAGGTCGCAAGACTTCTTAAAACCCGTTCAACTGTCAAGTCGTGAGCCTCCTCTTGACTGGAAATAGAGAGCTGAGCCTCTGCATAAATCGGCGTTCGCTCCTCCATCAAGGTTTTCAAAATTTCCTTGGAGTCCCCCTCTAGCAACTGAGGTCGCGTCTTGCGGTGACTCACCCGCCTATAAATTGTCTCTAGATCAGCCATGAGCCAAACACATATAGCAGACTCAAGCATGCGTTGACGCAAGTCTTGATGAATAAAAGAGCCATCCCCCGTTGAAAGCACATGGACTGGGCCATCCAAAAGACGTTTGATGGTTTTCTTCTCCGCTTCTTTAAAGGCTTTCTCTCCCCAAAGAGCATAGATATCGGGAACACTACATCCCGCCGCACGCTCTACTTCCCGATCAGAATCAAAAAAAGGAACACCCAAACGTTTAGCAAGACGCCATCCCACACTGCTTTTTCCAACCCCCATCATCCCTACAAGAACAATCGTTTTAGAAGTCTTTGACACAGCAAAAGATTTAACTGATGCGCCCGATTCCATAAAAAAACTCCTCAAAAACCTTCCGTTATCTCCTAACAGCCCTCTCAAAAAAACAAGATTTTTCTTAAGGCTACCTTACTAAAGGCTTGTATTTCAAAGGTTTTGGCTCAAAGTGCCCAAGACGCTTTAATTTATCTGCCTCATAAGCCTCATAATTCCCTTCGAACCACTGCACTTTACTATCTCCCTCAAAGGCTAAAATATGAGTGGCAATACGATCAAGAAACCAACGATCGTGAGAAATCACAACGGCACAACCTGCAAAATCCAGCAAAGCCTCTTCTAAGGCACGAAGAGTTTCAATGTCCAAATCGTTTGTGGGTTCGTCCAAGAGCAAAAGATTGGCACCTGATTTTAGCAACTTTGCTAAATGAACGCGATTTCGCTCTCCGCCTGAGAGAACACCTACCTTCTTTTGCTGATCGCCCCCCTTGAAATTAAATCCTGCACAATAAGCGCGGCTATTCATACGACGCTTTCCCAGGTGAATTTCCTCTTGCCCTTCGGAAATTTCCTGCCACACGGTTTTTTCAGGATCTAACGCATCACGCGTTTGATCCACATACCCCAACTCAACCGTCTGACCCAAAACAAGACTTCCTGAATCAGGAGCTTCAGCGCCCGTCATCATACGAAAAAGAGTTGTTTTCCCAGCACCATTGGCTCCGATGACCCCAACAATACCCCCCGGTGGAAGGCGAAAATCTAAATGATCAATCAACACCTTATCGCCAAAGCTTTTTGAAAGACCATCGACAGTTAACACCGTATCGCCAAGACGGGGCCCAGGGGGGATGGTAATTTGAGCCGTGTCTTGCTGGGCACGGCCATTTTCAGAAAGCAGCGCCTCATAAGCAGTAATACGCGCCTTGCTTTTAGATTGACGTGCTTTAGGGGAGGCACGAATCCACTCAAGCTCTCGCGACAAAACCCGTTGACGCCCCGCTTCTTGTTTTCCTTCTTGCTCTAGACGTTTTTGTTTTTGTTCAAGCCAGCCCGAGTAATTCCCCTCAAAAGGAATCCCCTGTCCTCGATCAAGCTCTAAAATCCATTCGGCAATATTATCGAGGAAGTAACGATCATGGGTCACAAGAATGACGGTTCCTGTGTATTCCTTCAAGAAACGCTCAAGCCATGCCACAGATTCAGCATCCAGATGGTTTGTGGGTTCGTCTAGCAGCAGCAAATCAGGATGCTGCAACAAAAGACGACACAAAGCAACACGGCGCCTTTCTCCACCTGACAGTTGCGTAACCGTCATATCTCCAGGAGGACACCGCAACGCATCCATAGCAATTTGAATTTTACGCTCAATATCCCAGCCCTCAAGAGCTTCGATTTTCTCTTGAAGAAGACCTTGCTCCTCAATTAATTGGGTCATCTCTTCTTCCGACAAAGGTTCAGAAAACCTTGCGCTTAAACTTTCAAATTGATCAAGAAGCGTTTTAATATGGCTCAGCCCAGAAAGCACATTCTCACGCACTGTCAAGGAAGGATCTAGCGTTGGCTCTTGGGGAAGATAGCCACAGGCAACACCATCGGCCGCCCAAGCTTCTCCTTGAAATTCCGTATCGAGTCCTGCCATAACTTTCATGAGGGTACTTTTTCCAGAACCATTAACGCCCACAATGCCAATCTTAGTGCCAGGCAAAAAAGATAACCAAATGTCCTTAAAAAGCTCGCGTCCTCCAGGAAGAATCTTTGTCAGCCCTTTCATGACATATATATATTGATAGGATGGCATTTTTATTCTTCCATTTTTAAGTCGTAATAACGCTACCATACACAAAAAGACGCTCCGAGGGGAGATTCTTCTTAACCCTTTTTTTCAAATAAATCAGCAAACCTGAATTAAAAAAACAAACCCCATTAACTCTGGGTTCTTTGCAAGAAAAATTTTTCTTAGCCGACTTAAGACAGCAAAGCTTTTGGGGGTATATTTTGGAAAAATTGCAGTCCTTTTTTGATCTCTCCATCAAAAACAAAATGGAGCCCTTCCCTCAATAAACCTCGAGAGAAAAAAGGGGGTTTTGTAATTTTTTTTTTACTTCGCCAATAAAAAAAGCCCCCCCTTTACTTGCCAAGAAAAAACAGAAAGAGTATAACTAAAAAAGCTGGGGAGTGCGAGATCGTTATCTCTGAGGCCAATAAAATCTTCTAGGGAGCTGTCCCTGTTTTGTGTTCGCACAGAATATACGGTGCCCACCTGCTGATGCAGGCCCCAGGAGGATTATCGATAAGCGGCTCTCTGGCTTTTTTTGCCCTTGAGGGACTTTCTGTAAGGAATGCGTTTCCTAAACAGGAAATAAATTTTCTATCATCAAGTTTATTAGGGTGGAGGGGTTCAAAAAAGGTTATGAGTGCCCTACGTTTTATACTCTCTGCTCTCTCACCCTATAAGCGTTATTTAGCGGGCATTCTCTTGGGGGTGACGGTCGCTTCTTTAGACGCCAATTTCAAACCCTATCTCATCAAAATGTTGATTGACAGAATTACCGAAACCCAAGGGGCATCTATTATCCCCTTGATCAGTCTTTATGCCGGGATACAAATTCTCTTAATTGGCGCTTGGTCTTTTAATGACTGGTGTGTCGTGCGTTATTATGGCCCCTTCCGGGTTCATTTGATCACTCTTTTGACCGAACGTATCAGCCGTTATTCCTATGATTTTTTTCAAAACTATTTGTCGGGCACGATTGTCGCGAAAATCAACGATGCTTTTAATCTAATTCCTTCCCTGACGTTTGTTTTTATCTATCAATTTATCAGCTTTACCCTCAGCACCCTTTTGGCTCTGATCCTTTTAGAACGGGTCCACCTCTTTTTTGCCTTAGGAATGCTTTTATTTATTGGGCTTTTTATCATTCTGACCTATTTAAGTCTAAAAAAAATCCTTCCTTTTACAACAGATTATGCGGAATCCAAGGCCCGCATTTGGGGATATCTTGCTGATTATTTTTCTAATATTTTTACCGTTAAATATTTTTCTGCGACTGAAAGGGAAAAAAATCACTTTCAACGAACAGCTCAAAATTTTCAACGCAAAGCGCATTTATTAGGAGACTTCCTCAATCGTTTCTATGTGGTGCAAGGAGGGATTATTTCTCTTTATACCCTCTGTTTCTTAGGAGCTTTGCTCTATTTTCACGAACAAGGAACAATTTCTCCTGGAGATTTTGCCTTGGTTTTCATGTTGAATTTGCGGACCTTTGATAAACTTTACGATCTTTCCCATCAGCTGAGAGGTTTTTTAACCGATTGGGGAACCGTCAAACAAGCCTTAAAAATTTTAGACCTTCCCATTGAAATTCGTGATCAACCGACGGCTGTACCACTCGAGGTAAAAAAGGGAGAGATCCTTTTTGAACATGTTAACTTTTCTTATAAAGACGCAAAGGTTCTTTTCAAAAATAAATCTGTCCTTATTCCTGCAGGCCAAAAAGTAGGATTAGTCGGTTATTCTGGAAGCGGAAAATCCACCTTTATTAATCTTATCTTAAGACTTTTTGATGTCTCGGAAGG
>CAZGKG010000010.1:6596-20010 GCA_964525615.1 uncultured Rickettsiales bacterium
GACGCATTTCAATTGATCGACAAAACATTCAAGAGGTCACCCAAGATTCTCTTCGTGCGGCAATTGCCGTCATTCCCCAAGATTTATCACTTTTTCATCGCACTCTTATGGAAAATATTCGTTATGGTCGTCCCGATGCTACCGATGAGGAGGTATATAAAGCAGCAAAAGATGCTCATATCGATCCCTTTATTCAGAATCTTCCCAAAGGATATGAGACAATTGTTGGAGAGCGTGGCATGAAACTTTCGGGGGGTCAAAGACAACGAATCGCGATTGCACGCGCTTTGTTGAAAAATGCCCCCATCTTAATTTTGGATGAAGCCACATCCCAGCTTGATTCCTTTACAGAAACCGATATTCAAGAATCCTTATGGCGCTTAATGCAGGGAAAAACAACCATTGTCATTGCCCATCGTCTCTCAACACTTTTGTGCATGGATCGCCTTTTGGTTTTTGAAAATGGCCAAATCGTAGAAGATGGAAGCCACCGAGACTTATTAGAAAAACAGGGATTCTATCGCAGACTTTGGGACGCCCAGAGTGGAGGATTCATTCAAGTCACAACAGATTCTCCATCAAATGACGAATCCCTTTTATCTTGTTAAGGTGATTTTTTACCAGATTTCAAAAGAGGAAACTCCATGTAAATGCTTAAAATACCAGCCATAGTCCCCAAAAAAAGTCCCCCCACAAAACAAAGAGGATCACTGTCAAAAAAATCATCCAAGAGAGATCCTAAAAATCCCCCCACACAAACGGCTGCACCCCATTCAATCGCCACCCGCCATCCTAAAGACCAAAAAACCCCTAAGGAACTATAAGCATCCTCCATTTTTTCTTGTTTTTCAGGATTGGAAACGCGTTTTTTAGGTGAAAAACCTCTTTCTGTCATATGATAAGCCTTCCTGTTTTTTTATTATTTTTTGTTTAAGTGTAAGAAAATCCTTCCAGACCTCACGCTTTTGCCCTGGTGAGCGCAACAAATAGGCCGGATGAAAAGTTGCAAGAGCCATAATTGGTTTTAAAAGGTAAGGATTATCATAAGCAATCCATTCCCCTCGTAACTGTTTAACTCCCTGGTTTTTTTTTAACAACGCTTTTGTAGCTGTGCCCCCCACCATCAAAAGAAATCGAGGGTTTACAAGGCTGATGTGCCTTTCGATAAAAGGAAGACAGGCTTCAATCTCAAAAGAGGTCGGCTGACGATTCCCGGGAGGACGCCACGGGATCACATTAGCAATATAGATTTTGCTTCGATCAAGCCCAATTCCCACAAAAAAACGATCAAGCAACTGACCACTGACCCCCACAAAGGGTTTTCCTTGACGATCTTCTTCAGCACCGGGAGCTTCTCCCACCACCATGACATCTCCCCTAGGATTTCCATCAGAAAAAACTGTGCTAAGCGCTGTTTCCTTAAGGGCGCAACCCTCAAAAGATTCAATAGCTTTTTTCAAATCCTCAAGGGTCTGAAGTTCTCTTAATAAATCTCTTTGAGATTTATCTGAAAAATGAGCTTCAAGAGGGGGCTGAGGGAAAATGGTCCTCTCAAGAGAAACAAGAGACTCTTCATGAATCTGTTCTTTTTTATCAGACCAGACTTCATCAACACCCCATTCTTTGTGCCATCGCCATAGCTGCTCCACCAACGGCCACCCCCAAAAAATCTTATGCTTTCCTTCTAGAGGTTAACGAATTCAATTCAAAGGAGCAACAAAATCTTTTAAGAGGCTCTCCGTATTTTTGCCAAATCATGACAAATAAGGCTTTTTTTTGAAAACCCATCGAAACTTTAAGTGCTTTTTTGAAGATTAACTCTAAGATTCACAATCATTCAGTTAAAAAAAGGAAAACCCTGATGAAATGTGTTTTGTTTTTTATAAGTTATCTAGGGAGTCTATTTCTTGCATCCCAAGGATTTACCGACGCTATTTCCCATGAACCCCCTTCTCTTTCAAACGAGAATCTTCAAGAAAAGCAGGAAAAAGAAGCAAAAAACTCGAATGACTCCAATATCGAAAGCCATGTTCTGCCAGATGGGCGAAAGGTCCTGCGCATCAAAAATGGCATGAATGACCAACAAAGCATTATTGAAACAGATTCGTCGGGAAATATGGAGGAAATTATCAAAACGATCAGTTCAAAATCAAGAAAAATGGAAGGCCAAAAAGGACAGCAGGTTATTAACCATGGCTACGTTCCCAGATACCACCAATTGGATAAAAGAATAGAGGCAATTCAAGGTTTTGAGGAAAATGAAACGACAGATCCAGAAGACGGAGCCCATGATCCGCGGCCACTTCCGAATCCCACTGGATGATAAAAGCTTAAGCTGCTGAAGGGTTGAGAGAGCAGTGCTCTAACCTCTGCTCAAAAGAGGGGGGATAGAGTTCAATCAGTTTTCTTAAAATTCCCTCCTTGACCCCACGATCTGCAACCATCACAGTGTCCACCTCAAGAATCCGATAAATACCTTGTAAAAGAGAGATGCCCCCTAAAATAAAATCGACTCTTTGGGGCCCAATACAAGGATGGGCCAATCGCTCGTCCTTAGACATTTGTTTTATTGTGTCAATGACGGAATAAATATCTTTTTTTGCCAAAAAAACCTTATGAACCAACTTCCGATCATAACGCTCAAGCTTTAGAACCATAGCAGCTAAGGTAGTGACAGTGCCGGATGCCCCAATCATTTGAATCTTTTGTTCACCTATCAACTGAAAAAGAGCATTGCGCGAAGCAAATTCATGGACCCTCTTGGCAATGTCATCGGAAATTTCTTGTTTCCTAGAGAGAGAACAAATAGGATCCCTTAAGGCAAGAATTCCATAAGGAAGAGACAAGGTATCTAAAACTTGAAAAGCCTCGCCTGGAAGAAGGGCAACAAAAACAACTTCTGTGCTGCCACCCCCAATATCGAATACAATCCCATAAGGAACCGTCGGCGCAAAAAGATCAATACAGCCGGCAACAGCCAATTCTGACTCTTCCTGAGCAGAAATAATCTCGACCTTAAGACCCGTGCGCTGATAGACCTTCAATAAAAATTCTTCGGCATTTTCAGCTTCACGACAGGCAGCAGTTGCAACACAACGTAAATGAGACACCCTATAAAAGCGAAGACGCCTGTCACACTCTTCTAAAGCAAGCAAAGCCCTCTCTATCGCATTCGTAGAAAGAGTTTTTGTAGTCGCTAAATCTTCACCAAAATGAATGATACGACAAAAAGAATTAACCACAGAAAAAACGAAAGGTGCCGTGCTCAAGGACCGACCCACAATCAAGCGACAGGTATTGGTTCCTAAATCAATAGCTCCATACAAAGAATTTCTCTTTTTTTCGTTTATAAAGGTCATAGCCAATCTTAACACATCTGAAACTTTAGATCCATTGGCTTAATTTCTTTCAAAATCATCCCTATTTCAAAAATAATCCTCATCGTATTTTGAGGGTCATTCAGATATCTTGGAAAAAATCGTTGAATCTCTTTTGAAAAATTTTGAAAGAAGCGCTGTTGCATATAACTGATGCACAGATCACAAAACACTAAAAGAAACAGGTATCACTTTATTTGATTGCGACATAAAAGGACAATGATGCGTTTATCAGAACTTTTACAAGAGATGATTCATTCTTTTGCGCTTGAACTCAAAGCCCAAAAGATTTGCCTCCCTGAAGAATCATTCCGAGAAGCCCGTCTCCTCATAGGAGAAGCCCTAGACTTAACTCCTCTAGAACTTATCCAACATCTGAACACACCTGTCAGCACTTTTCCGAAAGCAACCCAAGAACGCTTAAAAACTTTTCAAAAGAGACGGTTGAACGGAGAACCTCTTTCTCGTATTCGAGGGACTCGAGCTTTTTGGAAAGATACTTTTTCCCTCTCAAACGCCACGCTTGATCCCCGACCAGAAACAGAGGGACTCATTGAACTTGCCTTAAGATTTTTTGAAAAACGTCCTCCTCCTCAAAAAATCATCGACTTAGGAACAGGGACAGGATGCTTGCTCTTAAGCCTTTTAAAAGAATTTCCTAAGGCGCAAGGCACTGGAATTGATCTTTCTCAAGAAGCCCTTGAGACAGCATACAAAAATGCCGTGTTTCTCAAAGAAGACAATCGTTGTGTTTGGAAAAAAAGTCGCTGGTTGGAAAGAGTTCAGGGGAAATTTGAACTTGTGGTGAGTAATCCCCCCTATATTGCCTCAGGGGACCTCAAAACCCTTGCTCCAGAGGTGCGTCTTTTTGATCCTACGTTGGCTCTTGATGGGGGGCAGGATGGTTTAGATGCCTATCGAGACCTCATTCCTCAGGTCAATCGACATCTGGCCCCAGAAGGAGTTTTTCTTTTAGAAATAGGAAGAGGACAAGAAAAAGATCTGGAAAAAATCTTAAGCCCTTTTTTTAAAAAGGTGACTTTTTCAAAAGATTTAGGAAAGATAATCCGCTACATCCAAGCAGAACAACCCACATCCAATTTCTAAAAAAGGAAAGCTACCCGCCCCATGTGTCAAAAAAAAACAATTTTTCTATAGGCTTGCGGGTACGAATTACCAGCGATTCCTCAGCTGCATATCCAAGCGCCATGACTGCAAGAATCTGAAAATCCTCTGAAATCCCAAAATTCTCCCGAAGACTTTCTGGAGAAAAGCCTCCCATTGAGTGGAGGATCAAATCCATAGAAGTCGCAGCAAGCATCATAGTTTGAGCCGCGGCCCCTGTGTCATAAGCAGCCCAATGATTTTCTGCTGGACGTTCTTGAAACGTGCGCTTTGCTGTCACGACAATGAAAACCGGAGCCTCTTGAGCCCATTTCTGATTAGGCGCTGCAAGGGACTCAAAAACCTTTGCATATCCTTTCTCATCGGATGATTTTTGACAAATTAAAAAACGCCAAGGTTCCTCGCCCCAGCAAGAAGGCGTCCAACGTGCGGCCTCAATCAAAAAAGCAATTTGCTCTTTTGAGATGTCTTTTTCAGAATTATATTGGCGACCACTGTGTCTTTCTTTAATCACTTTCATCAAAATGTCTGCTTGAGGCGCCAGAGAAATCGTCACGCTTAAATCCTTATTCTATCATTTAATTGGAAGGGTTCTCTCATGAAAATTAAGATTCCTCAGAAGAGAGAGATTTTTTATTCAAATTTTTTAAACGCAAAATGTAAATTAAACTAAGAGGAATTGAAAATACGTAAAAAAGCCCTATACACATTAATGTGCCCCAAGGATAAGTAAAAAGCCCTGCCGTTAATAACACAACCAGAAGAAGAGCAAAAGCCATCTTTCGACGAGACAGTTTCATGTTTTTTAAAAGAAAAGTTGGAATTCGACTGATCATTAACAGGGCGCTTAAGGTCATAGAAAAACCAAAAAACCAAGGAGAAATAACCGAAATGCCAGAAGTAAAAAAAAGCATAAAGGGTAAAAGCGCAATAAATGCACCTGCAGGAGCAGGAACCCCAATAGAAAAATTGGCCCCCCAAGAAATTTTTGTAAGGGTCAATCGATGCACATTAAACCGAGCCAAACGTAACGCGGAACACGTGGCAAACAAAAGAGAAAAAGCCCAACCAATCCCCCGCCAATGGGCAAAGGAAAAAGCATAAATCAAAGCAGCAGGAGCAACACCAAAACAAAGAAAATCCGAAAGAGAATCTAGCTCAGCGCCAAAATCAGAAGCACTCCCTAAAAAGCGCGCCAATCGACCATCCATTGCATCCAAGACAGCAGCAACCAAAATAGAGATGACCGCCATTTCCCATAAACCGTCCCAAGCAAAACGAATCGATGTCAACCCTGTACATAAAGCCACAACTGTAATCATATTGGGCAAAAAATCCATGACTTTATAAGAAGAAGGAAACTTTCTTTGTTGAAAGCTTTTCTTCTGATTTCTTTTCACGATCCTTTCTCGAGGCACTTTATTTTCCTGTGGGTTGATTTTCTTGCTGTTTAACAGTCGCCGAAGAAGCCTTCAATTTTGAAACGCCCACCATTGCGGGACGTAAAAGACGATCATGAAGCTTGTATCCCTCTTGAAGTACCTGTTTGATTCTGCCGGATTCTTCCTCTTCTACTTCTACTTCAAACATTGCTTGATGAAAATGAGGGTCAAATTTTTCCCCCACAGCACCCACTTTTTCAATATGATGACGGGTAAGGAGTTGACCCAACTCCTGTTGCACAAAAGAAATTCCTTCGACAACTGTTTTAATCATGGGATCTTCCGGCTCTTTTGGAAAGCAGGCAATCGCACGACCAAGGTTATCAACCACCGGAAGAAAATCACGCAGAAATCCCACAATCGCATATTGACGGGATTCCTCCTTCTCTCGAAGGGACTGCTTTCGGAAATTATCAAGATCCGCCATCGACAATAAAAGCCTTTCTCGAAGATCTTCAATTTCCTTTTCAAGATTTAAAATTTGGGAATTCCAATCTGACGCTTCAGAAGAGGATTGCGTTTCTGAAGCTGACGAAGGAGATTCCTCTAAACAAATATCTGAAGAATCTTTTTCTCTATTCATAAAATCCATTTCCTCCTCTTAATTTTATCACAAACCCACAAGCCGCTCTACGAGACGGGCTGTATAATCCACCATAGGAATAATACGGCGATAATTCATATAAGTAGGACCAATGACACCAATTGCTCCCAACAAAGAACCACGTCCATTACGATAAGGCGAAAGAACCACAGCACAGCCACTTAATTCAAATAATTTATTTTCTGATCCTACAAAGATTTGGACACCATCTGCTGCAATCGTGGCATCTAAAAGATTCAAAAGCTCCTTCTCCGTATCAAGAGCTTCAAAAAGATGTTGAAGATTTTCCAATTCCTCAATTTCCCGAACATTACGCAGAAGCTGAGACTGGCCCTTCACAATCAAAGTACCTCTGTTGTGACCCTTTTCCCAAGAAATAAATCCCTTTTGAACGGCTTCTTCCACAAGGTCATCAATTTGAGCACTTTTTTCCCTCAGCTCATTCTCGATTAGAAGGCGCGCCTTCACCAAATCTTTCCCCACCAAGCGATCGTTGAGATAGTTTGTGGCCTGTGTCAAATGAGAAGAAGAAAGGGTTAAGGGAATCTCAATGATTCGATTCTCCACCGTCCCACTTTCGGTAATCAAAACCACCATAGCACGTCCTGGATTCAAAAAAACAAACTCAATATGTTTAAAAGTGCTCTCGGTTTTAGGTGCCAATACAAGCCCCGCACATTGAGAAAGCCCAGAAAGTCCAAGGGTCAGATCATCAAGAGTTTGAGAAAGACTTTTCCCGACCCCTTGAAATTTCTTCTCAAGCTCTTTTTGGTCCTGAAGAGAAATACCATCAAAATTTAAGAAAGCATCCAGAAAAAAACGAAGGGCTGCTTGAGTCGGCAAACGACCCGCAGATGTATGAGGAGAAAACAAAAAACCGGCCTCCTCAAGATCCGCCATTACATTGCGAATCGTCGCAGGAGACAAACTAAGACCCAACCGTCGGGAAAGTGTTCGGGAGCCTACTGGCTCTCCAGTTTCCACGTATTCCTCTACCAAATGATAAAGTATATCTCGCGATCTGGGATCAAGTGATGCCATCATTTGCTCAAGAATTGCATTGTTACTTTATATTTCTTTTTAACCGATTTCAGCTCTCAAGAAAAGTGGGGGAGAAATCCGCTTTTTAAAACAAAAAATAGAAAATAAAATAATAACTCCTTTTCAAAAGGTTTTCCATTGCCAAGCCTCTTAGGATTGGTTTTTCTTAAGAGAGATGGGGGTAAAAAATTGATAGCCCCATAAGGTACGCCCGATAGGAGGAAAAAAGGTGGTAAAAAAGTTACGGATTGGGATGAGGAGCAGTCCCCTTTCGTACAAACAAACACAAGAAGTTTCTTCGAAACTAGAAGCACAAGGAGTCCAGGTGGAGCTTCAAAGCTTTGTGACATCAGGAGACCTGTTTTTACAAAAACCTCTCAGGGATATCGGAGGAAAAGGTCTTTTCACAAAAGAGATTGAAGAAGCTCTCTTGAGAAATGAAATCGATTGCGCCGTACACTCTTACAAAGATATGCCCACCCAACTGCCCGATGAACTGATGATCGGAGCCGTCTTAGAAAGAGAAGATCCTCGAGATGCTTGGATCAGTCGCGAGGGAAAACCCCTCCATCTTTTAGCCCCCGGAGCCATTGTGGGAACCGCCTCTCTCAGGCGCCAAGTCATCCTGCGCCAGTCTTTTCCCGATTTGGCGATTTGTGAAATTCGAGGCAACATTCAAACACGTCTCGAAAAGATGGATCGAGGCGAAATCGACGGTTTAATTCTAGCATTTGCTGGATTAAAGCGACTGGGAGAACTCAATCGCATCACGGAGGTTTTACCGATTACCTTCTTTTGCCCAGCAACAGCTCAAGGGGCTTTAGCTCTGGAATGTCGGAAAAGTGATTTTCGGACACTTGAGATGATTCGCTTTCTCAATCATGAACCCACAAGTATTGCCACCACTGTGGAAAGAGCCTTTCTTAAAGCTTTAGATGGATCTTGTAGAACCCCCATTGGGTGCTATGCTGACATTACGGAAGGGATGTTGTGGCTCAGAGGATTTATTGCAAAAAAAGATGCCACTTTCTTCTCCTGGCTTGATAAAAAAATTCTTTTATCAGGTTTAAGGGATCCTTACCAATTCGGGTGGGAACAGGGGAATCTTCTTCTCAAAAAACACCAAGAAAAGCTGTGACAAAAGTTCTTTTGACGCGCGCTGAAAATGAAACGACAGAAACATTACTGTTGCTTCAGAAATCAGGCTTTGAAGGGATTCCTTGCCCTTTATTTCGTGTGGTTTTATACCCTCTTGTGACCTCGGCTCGAAATTATCAAGCCCTTCTATTAACAAGTCGCAACGGGATACGCGCGATTGCCGGGAACAGTCCTTTGGATGCTCGGCTCATCGTTGTGGGAGAAAAAACTGCAGATGCTGCAATCACAGCAGGATTTCAAAAGGTAGCCTGGGCCAAAGGAACGGCGTTTTCTTTGGTGGAAAAAGTCACACAAACCTGCCACCCTCATCAGGGGCCTCTTTTATACATTCGCGGAGATCGTATTCGCCATGATCTTAAAAGAATTTTAGAAGAAAAAGGATTTGTGGTGGAAGAACAAATTCTTTACCGCCTTGAAGAAACAGACCACCTTCCAAAGGTCTGCATTCAGCACTTAAAAGCAAAAGAATTATGGGGGGCGCTCTTTTTTTCTCAAAACGCCGCCCGAGTTTTTCGCAAACACATTTACCTTGAGGGCCTTGGAAAAGAGCTAGAACTCGTATACCTTTTTGGTTTAAGCAAAACGATTTTAAAAGCTTTTTATCCAGGAGATGGGAGATTTTTGTTAGCTCCTTCTTCGCCTGAAATTGGTCCACTGATACAGCTTTTGGGTGACACACGAAATGGCACAAAAAAAGGATCTACCTAAAGAAAGAAAAGCCTCGAAAGAAAAGAGGGTTGAAAATCAACCGCCTCAAGAGAAGCTCTTTCTTACCCAAAACGGAAGAAGACCCATTCTTCCCCTTACTCCTAAAATTCTGCTTTGGTTACTGGTTATATCTTCTTTTTTATTTTTAACCCTTGCTTTTGTTTGGCGGGGAACTCCCAAACCTTTTCTGCTGAAACAAAACACCTCTACTGAAAAGATGGAGGCCCCCTCAATAGAAGAAAGAGTGGGCTCCCAAACCTCAGAAAAAGAAATTTATCTGACCCTTTCACCTGCATTGCCGGCTTTTTTTCTATTACGCCAAGATATTCTTGCTGGCCTTCCTCCGTATGCTTCTGTGGAACATTTTAAAGCAAGCATTTCAAATCTCCCTCTCCCCTCAATGACCTCTGAGCTTGATTTTTTAGCACAAAAACGCACCCTTAGCTTCACAGAACTGATGATGCGTTTTGAACCTGCCACTTTTTTTCATTCACCGAAAAAAAAAGGGATATTATGTCAAAGCATCCACTTCCTGACAAGATTATTTACCATCAAGAAAACTTCTCAAGAGACCAAAAAGCCCCCACAAGAAGGTCTTAAGGAAGATTTTTGCACCTACGTCAAAGAGGGAGATTTGGCTCAAGTTTTCTCTCTTGAAAAAGAAATAGAGCCTTTTCTTACAAAAACCGCTTATGCGTGGTTGGAAGAAGCCCACCGTTTCAAGAGGGCTCAAGAAATTCTTTCCCTGATTGAAAAAAATATCTTGGATCAGTGATCCTAAAGGAGCGTTATGATTCAAAAAAAAACACTGCGTTTTTTGCTGAGAGCTTTTCTAGGTATCCTCTTGTTAGGACTTTTTTGGAAATGGCTTGGAGAGTTTCCACAACCTCTTCTCTTAAGCTGGTCTGATTTCCAAATCACGACAACCTTACGACTAATAGCACTCTTTTTTTTAGCACTTTTGGTGCTTTTAATTTTTTTAATCAGCCTATTCAAAAAGATTTTAAAAAAAATTGGCTTTTATCAAGAAAATTCTTTTCTTAAAACCCTCTTCCAGGTTGTTTTAGGGGAAGCGCTCGAAGACCAAAAACAAATGGAAAAAAACCTCAAAATTCTTGAAAAAAATAAAATTAAAACGCCCCTGGTGCCGTGGTTAAAAGTACGTCTCAAAGAAAAAATGGGAATCCCTGTGATAGAAGAGGAAAGGTATTTACGTTCTTTCCCAGAAGCCCGAGACCTTGTCACGCAAATGGCCATTAAAGAAGCCCTTAAAAGAAAAGACCAAGAAAGCGCTTGGTCTTTACGTGTTGCCGGATTTGAAGCAGGAGAGAAAAATCCATGGTTGTTAAAAGATTTTTTTCAAGAGGCTTTACAAAGAAACGATCTCAAGTGGGCGACACTTCTTTTTCAAAAAATAAGAAAATCACCCTCCCCCCCACAAAATCTGACTTTTTTAAAAGCACAGCTGCTTTTGTGCCAAGCACGCGCTCAAAAAGAAGAGTCACTTTATCAAGAATTTTTACTCTGGCAGGCTCATGAGTTATCTCCAGAAAATATAGACGTAACTCTTTCTCTTTTGAGGTCCTTGGAAAAAAAAGGGAAAGAAAAAAAATTTCTTCAGTGCCTCCAGAAGGCTTGGACCCTGTCACCTGATATTCGTTTGGCAGCCGCACTTTTCCGCTCCTTCCACGATACAACAGCCCACCTTCGTTTTCAAAAAGTCCAAACCCTTTTGGGGAACTGGACCTCTGAAACAAAAGAAAGGCGTTTGACGTCGGCGCTTGTTTTAGGATATGCAGCCGCACTTGCGGGCCTTGAAACCTCTCTCTTTGAAGCAATCAATGAATTGACAGAAGAACGACCCCTGTGGGCCGTTTTTCTTCGCATCCTCTCAATCCAAAATTCTCAGGAATTTTCCCCCGATCTTCTGGAAATCCGTGACCAAATGATCAACGAACTCAGAAAGACTGATACCTGCTTGAGAGAATTAACAGAAACTTCCCCTCTATGAGCTCTATGATTTATTTAAATTTTGAGACACCTCTTTCAACAGGAATTCTTTGCCGGCGTTACAAGCGCTTTATTGCAGATATTGAACAAGAAGATGGCTCTCCTCTCACAATTCATTGCCCCAACACAGGGGCTATGCGGGGACTTACCACGCCAGGAACAAAAATCTTTTTTTCCCATCATCCTCATTCCAATCGAAAATATCCCTACACATGGCAAGCCGTTTCTCAAGAGGACACCTTTATCGGTGTTAACACACACCTTCCCAATCGTCTTGTGGCACATACGTTATCTCTGAGCCCCCTTCTTGAGGTAGGATCTTACCAAACTCTTCGACGAGAAGTCCCTTATGGACAAGGATCTAAAGTAGACTTTTTACTTCAATCTCCAGGAAAAGCTGACTGCTATCTAGAAGTAAAAAATGTTCACTTCAAGGAGGGAGAGACAGCTTTTTTTCCCGATACCCCGACCACCAGAGGCCAAAAACACATGCGAGAGTTGGCAGATCAAGTCCGCAGGGGAAATCGCGCGATTGTCTTATACGTGATTCAACGGGAAGATGTCACATCTTTTTCCCTTGGAGAGCAATTTGATCCCGTCTACGCCAAAGAAGCCCAAGAGGCTTTTAATGCTGGGGTAGAGATGATTGCTTATACCTGCAGCCTAGACAGAAAGGGGATTTCTCTTAAAAAATCTGTCCCTTTCCTTTACAATGCTCTTAAAAATTTTTAATTAAAGCACCTTTAATGAACAAGAGGATTTTATGACCCAATGCTGTAACAGAAATTTTAAACATCGCCACACGCCAGAAGGTATCATTACCCTTCATTCAAAAGAGGATTTTGAAGGGATGCGTCGCGCTGGAAAACTTGCAGCTCAGGTCCTCGACTTTATTCAGCCCCATATCAAAGTAGGTATTACAACAGAAGTCATCGATCAACTCTGTCATCAGTTTATTTTAGACGCAGGAGCCATCCCAGCGCCTCTAGGCTATCTTGGGTTTCCTAAATCTGTATGCACCTCAATTAACCAAGTGGTCTGTCATGGAATTCCTGAAAACAAACACCTTTTCTCAGGCGACATTATTAATGTGGATGTAACGGTGATTGTTGAAGGATGGCATGGAGACACAAGCCGGACTTTTTTTGTTGGCACTCCCTCTCCTCAAGCCCAGAAACTTGTGGATATCACTTATGAGGCTTTTGTAAAAAGCATCCAGATGGTAAAACCTGGAATCACTTTAGGAGATATTGGTCACCGCATTCAAACAATCGTGGAAAAAAATGGATTTTCTGTCGTAAGGGATTACTGTGGTCACGGAATCGGAAAAGAATTTCACGCTGCCCCTTTCGTTTTACATTTTGGAAAGCCCGGAACTGGCATCGTTTTAGAGCCCGGAATGTTTCTTACAATTGAACCTATGGTGAATGCTGGTCGGCCTGAAACCAAAGTACTATCAGATGGTTGGACAGTCGTAACAAAAGATAAAAGCCTTTCAGCTCAATTCGAACATACTCTCGCCGTCACGGAAAACGGATTTGAAATTTTTACCCTTTCATAAAATAGATCCTTTTAAAGAAAGTTTTATAGGAATTAGCTTGAAAAAAAATCCATTTTATGGCGTCTTCATAAAGTGAAAGTCGGGGCGTAGCGCAGCCCGGTAGCGCGCCTGCTTTGGGAGCAGGATGTCGGAGGTTCGAATCCTCTCGCCCCGACCATAGAAATCAAGGGGTTACAGTAAAATGCTCAATGGTTCGGTAAAAATCAGCGGCTATTTCCCGAAATTACAAATTGCGTTATAAGCCTCAGCTATTTTCTCGCAACTATGATCAATTTTTGAGATAGCAAGAAATCTGTCGAGGAGTAACTGATTGAAATTTAATATTTTTATATCGCCATAGAAAAAGATTCATCAATTAATGGTTTTTTGAGGATAGAATCTGCTTTTG